>NZ_JBHWZP010000105.1:0-27687 GCF_042728395.1 Streptomyces sp. NPDC060205 | reverse complement strand
GTCCCGCAGTGCGGGACCCGGCGCTCTCGACAACGGACGGGAAAACCCATCCGGACATGCGACGACCCCCGCCGGGGGGGAGAGCGGGGGTCGTCCCCACGGTTTGACTCGGGGGGGGGAGGAGCCAAACCGGGTTAGCACGGTCGCGAACGATCCGTGACTTCCATGGTGTACCCGAGAGCTCTCTCAGGCAAACCCACACGTCCCACACTAGCCCGAATGGCGGGCGCATATGCTCAACCCGTGGAAAACCACTCCTTGCCTCGTACAGCGGCCTTCTTTGACCTGGACAAGACGGTCATTGCGAAGTCGAGCACGCTCACCTTCAGCAAGTCGTTCTACCAAGGCGGTCTGATCAACCGTCGGGCGGTGTTGCGTACCGCATATGCCCAGTTCGTGTTCCTCGCCGGCGGCGCCGACCACGACCAGATGGAGCGGATGCGCGAGTACCTGTCCGCGCTGTGCCGCGGCTGGAACGTCCAGCAGGTGAAGGAGATCGTCGCCGAGACCCTGCACGACCTGATCGACCCGATCATCTACGACGAGGCCGCCTCCCTCATCGAGGAGCACCACACCGCCGGCCGCGACGTCGTGATCGTCTCCACCTCCGGCGCGGAGGTCGTCGAGCCGATCGGTGAACTCCTGGGCGCCGACCGGGTGGTGGCCACCCGCATGGTCGTGGGCGACGACGGCTGCTTCACGGGCGAGGTGGAGTACTACGCGTACGGCCCCACGAAGGCCGAGGCCGTCAAGGAGCTGGCCGAGTCCGAGGGGTACGACCTGTCGCGCTGCTACGCGTACAGCGACTCGGCGACCGACATCCCCATGCTCTCGGCGGTCGGCCACCCCCACGCGGTGAACCCGGACCGCGCGCTGCGCCGCGAGGCCCTCGCGCGCGGGTGGCCCATCCTCGACTTCAACCACCCCGTGCGCCTCAAGCAGCGGCTGTCCGTGGCCCCCCGCCCGGCCATCGTCGCGGCGGCGGCCATAGGGGCGGCGGCGGCCACCGCGGGGCTCGTCTGGTACGCCAGCAGGCGCCGCGCGACGGTGAGCTGACTCCGCCGAGCCGGTGAGCTGGCTCCGCCGGGACGGTGAGCAGGCACCGCCCAGGAGGCGCCACTCGGGCCCCTTCGCCCCTCATGGGCCTCTTCTTGCCCACTCCTTCGAACCGGTCGCCCGATTCGCTCGCCTTTGGGAGCAAAAGTAAAGAAGTACAGCGAGGGGTTCCGCTTGCCCCGGACCAGGAGTACAAAGGAATTAACGGCCCGCGAGACCAAGGACATCCGAAAGGAATACCTTCAAACGCAACCGAGGCCCCACGGACCGCGCATGAACACCGGGCACCCACGCGACGTCGACCCGTCGATTACGGGCCAGCCGCACCAGGCGACGGGCAACAGTTCCCGACCTGATGGGCAACACTCCGAGGACGCTTGGTAACCCGGTGGACATGCCAGCGGCGGTACGGAAATCCGTACCGCCGCAACCCTGTTCAGGGACCGGAACCGCACCCGAGCGGCACTTATGCCGCGCCCCGCTGCAGCGCCTCGCACACGGCCGTCGACTCCCTGGCGCCGAGTTCGACCGCCTTACCGCAGTGGGCGATCCAGGCCGCCATCCCGTCCGGAGTACCCGAGGCGTAGCCGTCGAGAGCGGCGGCGTAGGCCGCGCGGCCCAGTTCCGCGTGGCCGACCTCCGGCGGGCAGACCGACTTGGGGTCGAGACCGCTGCCGATGAGGACGATCCGTTCGGCCGCGCGCGCGACCAGGCCGTTGTGGGAGCCGAAGGGGCGCAGCGCGAGCAGTTCGCCGTGCACCACTGCGGCGGTCACCAGGGCGGGCGCCGAACTCCCCGCGATGACCAGCCGTGCCAGACCGTCGAGCCGGCCCTCGACCTCGTCGGCGCCTGGCAGCGGAAGCCCGATCAGCGGGGGCCCCGCGGCGCCTGCCGCCGGGGTCTCCGTGGCGGGCTCCCCGTCCCGTCGCGGACGGCCGACCGTGTCCGCGTTGTCGGCGGCGGCCACCAGATGCAGCCTCGCCAGCACCCGCAGGGGCGACTGCCGCCAGATGGACAGGAGTTCGCCCGACTCGGCGGTCAGCCTGAGGGCCGCGCCCACGACCCTGGCCTGGTCGTCCCCGCTAAAGTCGGCCCGTCGGCGCACCTCTTCGAGGGCCCAGTCCGCGCCGGACAGCGCCGCGGATCCGCGGGAGCCGCGCAGTGCGGCCTCTCCGGTGATCTCGTTGCTGCGGCGCCGCATGATGCGGTGCCCGTAGACCCGGTCCACGGCCTTGCGCACGGACTCCACGGATTCCGCCACTCCGGGGAGCGAGCCGAGCGCCGCGAGGGGGTCGGCGTTCGCACCTGTCGCACCCGCTTCTGTCGTACTCATGAGTACGACCCTACGCACCCCGGGTCCGCGCCCCACGAACGAGTGGTCTTCTTCACGTCCGGCGGCCCTGCGGCCCGGCGGCACCACTACGCTACATGAACATGAAAATTGCTTTCGTTGGGAAGGGCGGCAGTGGCAAGACCACCCTGTCCTCGCTCTTCGTCCGTCACCTCGCGACCACCGGATCACCGGTCGTCGCGGTGGACGCCGACATCAACCAGCACCTCGGCCCGGCACTCGGCCTCTCCGACACCGAGGCACGGAACCTGCCCGCCATGGGCGACCGCCTGGGCCTCATCAAGGACTACCTGCGCGGCTCCAACCCGCGCATCGCCTCCGCCGAGACGATGATCAAGACCACCCCGCCCGGCGAGGGCTCCCGGCTCCTGCGGGTGTGCGAGGACAACCCGGTGTACGAGGCCTGCGCGCGGCCGGTGGAACTCGACGGCGGCGCCGTTCGTCTGATGGTCACCGGCCCCTTCACCGAGGCCGACCTCGGAGTGGCCTGCTACCACTCCAAGACCGGCGCGGTGGAGCTCTGTCTGAACCACCTCGTCGACGGCCCCGGCGAGTACGTCGTCGTGGACATGACGGCGGGCTCGGACTCCTTCGCGTCCGGGATGTTCACCCGCTTCGACATCACGTTCCTCGTCGCGGAGCCCACCCGTAAGGGCATCTCGGTCTACCGGCAGTACAAGGAGTACGCGCGCGACTTCGGCGTCACCCTGAAGGTCGTGGGCAACAAGGTGCAGGGCCAGGACGACATCGACTTCCTCAAGGACGAGGTCGGCGACGACCTGCTGCTGACCGTCGGCCACTCGGACTGGGTGCGCGCCATGGAGAAGGGCCGCCCGCCGCGGTTCGAGCAGCTGGAGGACGGCAACCGCAGTGCGCTGAGCGCTCTCCAGGCGGCTGCCGACGCGACCTACGGACAGCGCGACTGGGAGCGCTACACACAGCAGATGGTCCACTTTCATCTGAAGAACGCGCAGTCGTGGGGCAACGAACGCACGGGGGCCGACCTGGCCGCCCAGGTCGACCCCGCCTTCGTCCTGCGGGAGGCCGAGACCGCGCCGGCGTGAGCCGCACGCGGCCCGGGCGCTACGGCTTGACCGCCGGGGCGCCCGGCACTCCCTTCGGGGCCGGAGCGGCGGCCGGCCGGCCGGACAGGAACGACGCCCAGTCCTGCTTCGGGGCCTGGCCCACCTTGAGCGTGCGGAGCTTGTCGAGGGTCTCGGGATCCTGGGCGTCGAGCCAGTCGGCGAGCTGCCGGAAGGACACGCACCGCACCTCGCGCTTGGTGCAGACGCGCTCGATGGTCTCCTCGATGGCCCGCATGTACGTGCCGCCGTTCCACGACTCGAAGTGGTTGCCGATGATCAGGGGCGCGCGGTTGCCCTCGTAGGCGCGCGAGAAGCCCTTGAGCAGGCCGTCGCGCATCTGGTCGCCCCAGTACTCGTGCTTGTCGGGATCACCCTGGGACGTGGTGCCCGACTGGTTGACCATGAAGTTGTAGTCCATGGTCAGCGTCTCGAACCCGCGGCCGGGGACCGGGACGAGCTGCATCGACAGATCCCACAGGCCCGCCTTCTTCTTGGGCCAGACCTGGTCGTTGACGCCGCTGGTGTCGTAGCGGAAGCCGAGTTCGCGGGCGGCCCGCATGAAGTTCTTCTGCCCCTCCAGACAGGGCGTGCGGGCGCCGATGAGCTCCTTGTCGTAGTCGAAGGGCAGCGGTGAGCCCTTCGCCGTACCGGTGTTGGTCTTCCAGGACTTGACGAAGGACTTGGCCTGGGCGATCTCGTCCTTCCACTCCCCGACGGACCACTCGCCCACTCCGCCGCCGCTGCCGCAGAAGTGGCCGTTGAAGTGCGTGCCGATCTCACTGCCTTCGAGCCAGGCGCCGCGGAGCTGCTTCACGGTGTCCCGGATGCCCTGCTCGTCGTTGAAGCCGATGTCGGAGCGCCCGGGTGAGTGCTGTGGCGGCCGGTACAGGTCGCGCCTGGCCTCTGGAAGCATGTACACGCCACTGAGGAAGTACGTCATGGTCGCCCTGTTGTCCTTGGCCACCTTGCGGAAGTGAGAGAACAGCTTCTGGCTGTCCTCGCCCGCCCCGTCCCAGGAGAAGACCACGAACTGCGGCGGCCGCTGCCCGGGCTTCAGCTTCGCGGCCCGAGGCAGCCGCGGCTGCGCGCCGGTGAACGCGGTGGAGCCGTCGCCGATCAGCCGGACCGGGTTCTTCGGCGCCGGAGCCCCCACACCCTTCTTGGCACCGTGCGCCCCCTCGCCGTGGGCGCCCTCGCCCTGCGTGCCCTTCTTGGCGCCGGTGTCGCCGGTGGAGCATCCGGCGAGCGCCGCGGCACAGACCGCGATGACGGCGACGCCCGTGGTGAACCTCTGAGTGGCGGCCATGTTCCGCCCACCTTCTTCCTTCAATCGGGACAAAACAGACGGCGAGGCCAAGATCGCAGGGGTCCCGAAAGGAGGCGGTACGACAAGCCGATCAAAATGACTAATCACTCTCCGGAATGAACCGTTGGACTATTTGCGCTATTTTTCCTGACACGTCCTTTACTCTCCATTACGATTCATTTACCGAGCGTTGATAAATCCCGCCGCTGTACGCCGTGACCCACGGCCGCGCCCCCAAGCGACCGCGTAGCCCCGGAGGAGACGGGAACCATGACTGCCTTCGTCCCCACTCGCACCGACGACTCTTCGCACACCCCGGACGAGGGGCGGCCTCACAGCCCGTCCCCGCCCGGCCGACGAACCTCCCGGATCCCACGGATCCCCCGACTGCCGAGGCCCCCTCGGCTCCCCCGGATCGCGGCCGCCGACCTGTCGGCCTCGGTCGCCGTGTTCCTGATCGCCCTGCCCCTGTCCCTGGGCATCGCCCTCGCCACCGGAGCACCACTGCAGGCGGGGCTCGTGGCCGCCGCCGTCGGCGGGCTCGTCGCCGGCCGGCTCGGTGGCTCACCGCTCCAGGTGAGCGGACCCGCCGCGGGACTCACCGTGGTCACCGCGGATCTCATCCATACGTACGGATGGCGTACGACCTGCGCCATCACCGTCCTCGCCGGACTGGCCCAAGTCGGCCTGGGCTTCCTGCGGGTGGCCCGTTCCGCGCTGGCCGTCAGTCCCGCGATCGTGCACGGCATGCTGGCAGGCATCGGCATCACCATCGCCGTCGCCCAGCTGCACATCGTGCTCGGCGGATCCCCGAGCAGCTCGGTCGTCGACAACCTCCGGGCGCTACCGGCCCAGTTGGCGCACCCCCAGGTGGCAGCGCTGGCGATGAGCGCCCTGACGCTGTCCGTCCTGCTGGCCTGGCCCCGGATCCCCGGGCGCGTGGGGCAGATCCTGCGCACCGTTCCGGGCGCGCTCGTCGCCGTCGCCGCGGCCACCACGACGGCCGCCCTCGCCTCGCTCACCCTCCCCAAGGTCGATCTGCCGTCCTGGCGGAGTCACGCGCTGGCCGGGCTGCCCGAGGGTCCGGTGCTCGGGATCGCCGCCGCCGTGCTCACCACCACGCTGGTGTGCAGTGTCCAGTCACTCCTGGGCGCCGTCGCCGTGGACAAGCTCACGGCCAGACGGCCGGCCCAGCAGGGGCGCTCCGACCTGGACCGCGAGCTGCTGGGACAGGGCGCCGCCAACATCGTCTCCGGCACACTCGGCGGGCTCCCCGTCGCGGGCGTGGCCGTACGCAGCTCGGCGAACGTCCACGCGGGCGCCGTCAGCCGGAACTCGACGATGCTGCACGGCGTGTGGATCACGGTGGCCGCCCTGCTGATGGTGCCGCTCCTGGAGCTGATCCCCCTCGCGGCACTGGCCTCCCTGGTGATGGCCGTCGGCATCCAGATGGTGTCCCTGCACCACATCCGCACGGTCACCCGCCACCGAGAGGTGCTGGTGTACGTCGTCACCACCCTCGGTGTCGTCGTCCTCGGCGTCCTTGAGGGTGTCGTCCTCGGCATCGCCATGGCCGTCGGCGTCGCCCTGCACCGCCTCACCCGGACCCGGATCACCCGCTCGGTGGGCCCGGACGGCGTCCACCACGTGCGCGTACGAGGACAGTTGACGTTCCTCGCCGTACCCCGCCTCAGCCGGGCACTGCATCTGGTGCCGCCGGGCGCCGAGGCCGTGATCGAGCTGGACGGCTCCTTCATGGACCACGCGGCGTACGAGTCGCTGCACGACTGGCAGAGCGCGCACACCAACCGGGGCGGCTCCGTGGAGCTGACCGGGCGCACCGGAGCGCGGCTCGCGGAACCGCACATCAAGGACGAGGACGGGCAGAGTGCGCACTGCCACTGCCGCCCCTGGACGCCCTGGCGCAACCACCACTGCGAGAGTCCCGAGACACCGCCGTCCGGCGGGCACCGCAGCGGGCATCAACTGGCCAGCGGCATCAGCACGTTCCAGCGCAACACCGCACCCCTGGTGCGCGGCGAGCTGGCCCGGCTCGCCCGGGAGGGGCAGCAGCCCTCGCAGCTCTTCCTGACGTGTGCCGACTCCCGGCTGGTCACATCGATGATCACCTCCAGCGGCCCCGGCGACCTCTTCGTCGTCCGCAATGTCGGCAACCTCGTACCGCCACCCGGCAAGGAGAGCGGCGACGACTCGGTGGCCGCCGCGATCGAGTACGCGGTGGAGGTGCTGCGGGTGCGGTCCATCACCGTGTGCGGGCACTCCGGATGCGGGGCGATGCAGGCGCTGATGAACACGGAACCGGGAGGCGCCCGGACGCCGTTGAAGCGGTGGCTGCGGCACGGACTGCCGAGTGTGGAGCGCATGACCGCCGAGGACCGGCCCTGGACCCGGATCGCCGGGCGTGCGCCCGCCGACGCCACCGAGCAGCTCTGCCTCACCAACGTCGTGCAGCAGCTGGAGCATCTGCGGGCCCACGAGGCGGTGGCCCGGGCGCTGGAGGAGGGCACGCTCGAACTGCACGGGATGTACTTCCACGTGGGCGAGGCCCAGGCCTACCTCCTCACGGAGGCCGCCTCCAGCGACGAGGAGGAGGGTGAGCTCTTCGACCGGGTCGCGGCGACGGCCCTGTCCGACACCCAGGGCTGACGCGCCGGCCCGGCGCGGCACCCCGCGCCTGAACCGCTCCCTTCCCCCGTCCGTGAGAACGTGTGGCCGCCCGTGTCCGCGGGCAGGCCACGCACACAGGATCCCGCGCACCCGATCCGGCACACAGGTCTAAACCAATTCTCGGTCGGCCCTTGTCACCAGGGGCCCGCGTCTGATGAGCTGTGGCCTGGGACACAACGGACACCCTGGGAAAGGGAGATGTCGTGAGCAACGAAAGCCTGGCCAACCTGCTGAGCGAGGAGGGGGAAGCATGAGCGAGCCGTCCTCCCTCTCCAACCTGCTCAAGGAAGAACGCAGGTTCGCGCCGCCCGCCGACCTGGCCGCCGACGCCAACGTCACCGCGGAGGCGTACGAGCAGGCCAAGGCTGACAGGCTCGGCTTCTGGGCCGAGCAGGCCCGTCGGCTGACCTGGGCCACCGAGCCGACCGAGACCCTGGACTGGTCGAACCCTCCGTTCGCGAAGTGGTTCCAGGACGGCAAGCTCAACGTCGCGTACAACTGCGTGGACCGCCATGTCGAGGCAGGACACGGCGACCGGGTCGCCATCCACTTCGAGGGCGAGCCCGGCGACAGCCGCGCCCTCACCTACGCCGAGCTGAAGGACGAGGTCTCCCGCGCGGCCAACGCCCTGATCGAGCTGGGGGTCGAGAAGGGCGACCGGGTCGCCGTCTATCTGCCGATGATCCCCGAGGCCGTCATCTCGATGCTGGCCTGCGCCCGCATCGGCGCCGCGCACTCGGTCGTCTTCGGCGGCTTCTCCGCCGACGCCATCGCCACCCGTATCCAGGACGCCGACGCCAAGCTGGTCATCACCTCGGACGGCGGCTACCGACGCGGCAAGCCCTCAGCGCTCAAGCCCGCCGTGGACGAGGCGGTCTCCCGGGTCGACGGCGTGGCCAAGGTCCTCGTCGTACGGCGTACGGGCCAGGACGTCGCGTGGACCGAGGGCCGCGACGTGTGGTGGCACGAGATCACGCAGAAGCAGTCCGCCGAGCACACACCCGAGGCGTTCGACGCCGAGCACCCGCTGTTCATCCTCTACACCTCGGGGACGACGGGTAAGCCCAAGGGCATCCTGCACACCTCCGGCGGCTACCTCACCCAGGCCGCGTACACGCACCACGCCGTCTTCGACCTCAAGCCGGAGACCGACGTCTACTGGTGCACCGCCGACATCGGCTGGGTCACCGGGCACTCGTACATCACGTACGGGCCGCTGGCGAACGGCGCGACGCAGGTGATGTACGAGGGCACGCCCGACACCCCGCACCAGGGGCGCTTCTGGGAGATCGTCCAGAAGTACGGCGTGACGATCCTCTACACCGCCCCGACGGCCATCCGGACGTTCATGAAGTGGGGCGACGACATCCCCGCGAAGTTCGACCTGTCGAGCCTGCGGGTCCTCGGCTCGGTCGGCGAGCCGATCAACCCCGAGGCATGGGTCTGGTACCGCAAGCACATCGGCAGCGACCGCACCCCCATCGTGGACACCTGGTGGCAGACCGAGACCGGCGCGATGATGATCTCGCCGCTGCCGGGCGTGACCGAGACCAAGCCGGGCTCCGCGCAGCGTGCGCTGCCGGGCATCTCGGCGACGGTCGTCGACGACGAGGCGCGGGAGGTCCCCGACGGCGGCGGCGGTTATCTCGTGCTGACCGAGCCGTGGCCGTCGATGCTGCGCACCATCTGGGGCGACGACCAGCGGTACATCGACACGTACTGGTCGCGTTTCGAGGGCAAGTACTTCGCGGGCGACGGTGCCAAGAAGGACGACGACGGCGACATCTGGCTGCTGGGCCGGGTGGACGACGTGATGCTCGTGTCCGGGCACAACATCTCGACCACCGAGGTCGAGTCGGCGCTCGTCTCGCACCCGTCGGTCGCCGAGGCGGCCGTCGTGGGCGCGGCCGACGAGACGACCGGCCAGGCGATCGTGGCCTTCGTGATCCTGCGCGGTTCCGCGTCGGAGACCGAGACCCTCGTGGGCGAGCTGCGCAACCACGTCGGCAAGGCCCTCGGCCCGATCGCCAAGCCGAAGCGGATCCTGCCGGTGGCGGAGCTGCCCAAGACCCGCTCCGGCAAGATCATGCGCCGTCTGCTGCGCGATGTCGCGGAGAACCGCCAGCTGGGTGACGTCACCACGCTGACCGACTCCACCGTCATGGACCTCATCCAGACGAAGCTCCCCGCGGCGTCCAGCGAGGACTGAGGCAGG
Organism: Streptomyces sp. NPDC060205; assembly: GCF_042728395.1. Taxonomy (NCBI): domain Bacteria; kingdom Bacillati; phylum Actinomycetota; class Actinomycetes; order Kitasatosporales; family Streptomycetaceae; genus Streptomyces; species Streptomyces sp. NPDC060205. Next base: position 17,986 of record NZ_JBHWZP010000105.1, on the reverse strand, counting down.
CACCGTACGGACGAGGACCCACGGCCCCGTACGGACGAGGACCCAGGTCTCGTACGGACGTGGGCCTGGAAGGGGCACCCGGTGGCGGACCCGCCGGGTGCCCCTTCGCCATCGCGGGTAGGCTGCGAAACACGTAAATACGCGACAACACGACGTCCGGGGTCCGAATGAGCCCGGAGTTTTCCATAGGTGCGCCGGGAAGTCTGGTCGGCATGTGCTCCGCCCTGCCCACCGACCGGAGGTCGACCCCGTGCCCGCGCCCACCCCCACCCCCACGCCAGGCGATGACCGTCGGCCCGCCAAGAACCGCAAGGTCCTCGCACGGCTCTCACTGCCCGAGCGGACCTTCGTCGCGGACGCGCTGCGCACCGAGACGGTCGGCGGCGTCCTCCTGCTCATCGCCGCCGTCGCCGCGCTGGTCTGGGCGAACACCCCCCTGCGGGAGAATTACGAGTCCGTCCGGGACTTCCACGTCGGGCCCGCCGCACTCGGCCTGAACCTCTCCGTCGAGCACTGGGCCGCCGACGGACTCCTCGCGGTCTTCTTCTTCGTCGCCGGCATCGAGCTCAAGCGCGAACTGGTCGCGGGCGACCTCAAGGACCCACGGGCCGCCGCGCTCCCCGTCGTCGCCGCGCTCTGCGGCATGGCCGTGCCCGCGCTGGTCTACACCCTGGTCAATGTCACCGGCGGCGGCTCGCTCGCCGGCTGGGCCGTCCCCACCGCGACGGACATCGCCTTCGCGCTCGCCGTCCTCGCCGTCCTCGGGACGTCGCTGCCGAGCGCCCTGCGCGCCTTCCTGCTGACCCTCGCCGTCGTCGACGACCTCTTCGCGATCCTGATCATCGCGGTCTTCTTCACCGACGACCTGAACTTCGCCGCGCTCGGCGGCGCGGTCGCCGGCCTCGCCCTCTTCTGGCTGCTGCTGAGGAAGGGTGTACGCGGCTGGTACGTGTACGTGCCGCTCGCGCTGGTCGTCTGGGGCCTGATGTACAACAGCGGCATCCACGCCACCGTCGCCGGCGTCGCGATGGGCCTCATGCTGCGCTGCACCACCCGCGCCGACGAGGGCGAGGAGCACTCACCGGGCGAACACGTCGAACATCTCGTACGTCCCCTGTCGGCGGGCCTCGCCGTACCGCTGTTCGCGCTGTTCAGCGCCGGGGTCGCGGTGTCGGGCGGCGCGCTCGGCGAGGTGTTCAGCCGGCCGGAGACCCTCGGGGTCGTCCTCGGCCTCGTCGTCGGCAAGGCGGTCGGGATCTTCGGCGGCACATGGCTGACGGCCCGCTTCACCAGTGCGTCGCTCTCCGACGACCTCGCCTGGCCGGACGTCTTCGCGGTGGCCACTCTCGCGGGCATCGGCTTCACCGTGTCGCTGCTCATCGGCGAACTCGCCTTCACGGACGACCCGGCGCTCGGCGACGGCGTCAAGGCCGCCGTCCTGACGGGCTCCCTGATCGCGACCGTCCTGTCGGGCGTCCTGCTGAAGCTGCGCAACGCCAGGTACCGCGGACTGTGGGAGCACGAGGAGCGCGACGAGGACCTCTCGGGCGTCCCCGACGTGTACGAGCAGGACGATCCGGCCTACCACCTGCGCATGGCCGAGATCTACGAGCGCAAGGCCGCCGAACACCGGAGGCTTGCCGAAGTGACGGGCGGGGCAGGCGTGGAGCACGACGGTCCGGCATGATCTGACACACACGGTCCGAAACGTACGGCCCGGACCTGACGGTCCGAAACCACCGACCGGAACATCCGGACGGAACATCCGGACGGAACATCCGGACGGCCAGGACAACGGCGACACGACAACCAAGCCAACCCAAGAGAACAGGGAGAACGCGATGAGCGCACCCGACGGCAGCCCGGTCGGCGCCGAACGCAGCATCGGCCAGCTGGTCGCCTCGGCGACGACCGAGATGTCCGCGCTGGTGCACGACGAGATCGCACTGGCGAAGGCGCAGCTCAAGCGGGACGTCAAGCGCGGAGCGGTCGGCGGTGGCGCGTTCAGCGCGGCCGGCGCGGTACTGATCTTCTCCCTGCCGATGCTGAGCTTCGCCCTGGCGTACGGCATCCGCACCTGGAGCGGCTGGAACATGGCCGTCTGCTTCCTGCTGTCGTTCGCCGCGAACGTGCTGGTGGCCGCGGTCCTCGCACTGATCGGTGTGGTCTTCGCGAAGAAGGCCAAGAAGGGCAAGGGCCCGCAGAAGACGGCGGCCTCGGTCAAGGAATCGGCGGCCGTACTGCAGAACGTGAAGCCGCACCCCCGTGAGATGACCACGGTGTACCGGGTGGGTGACGGGGTCGAGGCTGTGACACGCTCGTCCTCATGACGGGCTCCTCCCTCCCTGCGGGGCAACCATCCTCGGCGCAACCCACCTCTGTCGTCCGGCTCGACGTGCCCGGCGCCAAAGAGGTGATCCACCGGGATGTCGCCGCGAACGGGGCGCGCTTCCACATCGCCGAGATGGGTGACGGGCCGCTGGTCCTGCTGCTGCACGGCTTCCCGCAGTTCTGGTGGGCCTGGCGGCATCAGATGGTGGCGCTCGCCGACGCGGGCTTCCGCGCGGTCGCCATGGACCTGCGGGGCGTCGGCGGCAGCGACCGCACCCCGCGCGGCTACGACCCAGCGAACCTCGCGCTCGACATCACCGGGGTCGTACGGTCCCTCGGTGAGCCCGACGCCGCGCTGGTCGGCCACGACCTCGGCGGCTATCTGGCGTGGACGGCGGCCGTGATGCGTCCCAAGCTGGTGCGCAGGCTCGTGGTCTCCTCCATGCCGCATCCCCGGCGCTGGCGTTCGGCGATGCTCTCGGACATGAAGCAGACCGCGGCCGGTTCGTACGTCTGGGGCTTTCAGCGGCCCTGGATCCCGGAGCGGCGGCTGATCGCGGACGAGGGCGCCCTGGTCGGCCGGCTCATCCGGGACTGGTCGGGGCCGCGGCTGCCGGAGGACGACGCCGTGGAGACGTACCGGCGGGCGATGCTCATCCCCTCCACCGCGCACTGCTCGGTCGAGCCCTACCGGTGGATGGTCCGGTCGATGGCCCGTCCCGACGGCATCCAGTTCAACCGGCGCATGAAGCGGCCGGTGCGGGTGCCGACGCTGCATCTGCACGGATCGCTCGATCCGGTGATGCGCACGCGCAGTGCGGCGGGGTCCGGGGAGTACGTCGAAGCGCCGTACCGCTGGCGGCTGTTCGACGGGCTCGGGCACTTCCCGCACGAGGAGGACCCGGTGGCGTTCTCCACCGAACTGGTGAACTGGCTGAAGGACCCCGAGCCGGACCGCTGAGCCGGCCACCGGAGGGCCGGTCGCGGAGCCGATCCAAGGGTCCGTCAGAGGCCTCGCCGCAGGTCACACGGCAGATCCGGGGGCCGGGCGTGGGGTCTGTCGCCCCGTGCGTCACACGGGTCCCAGGAACGTCTGTTCTACGAACGCCAATTGCCTCACGCATAGGCCAATTGGGGGGCGTGGGGGCGGTTATCGACCTTGGGGCGGGGGCAGACGTCGGTGTATGGGCTGGACGCACGACTACAGTGACGCAGCACGCAACCGCCGCTCGATCGGCGGACCGAGTTCCCATCGGAGGGGCGCCCCGCAGCTGCAGGGCACGGACCCCCGGCTGGGAATCCCGCACATTCTGAGGCGCCGGGCCCGGTGGGTCTCGGCGCGTCTGCGTCATCCCCGCGGCTGAACCGCGCGGGGATCTTCACCCGCACGGCCCTCGCGGACCAGGCGATCCGCACGGACCAGGTGATCCGCGCGTGCCGGGTGACGGGCCTCAGAGCGCGCAGCTGTCGCTGTCCACCTGCTGGTTGGCGCTGCGGCCCTTGACGATGTCCTCCTGGATCTCGTCCACGGTCAGCGCGTAACCCGTGTCGGGGTCGTCGAGGGACTTCGCGAACACCACTCCGTACACCTTGCCGTCCGGGGTGAGCAGGGGGCCGCCGGAGTTGCCCTGGCGCACGGTCGCGTAGAGCGAGTACACCTCGCGCTTCACCGTGCCCCGGTGGTAGATGTCGGGGCCGTTGGCCGTGATGGGGCCGCGCACCCGCGCCGCGTTGATCGTGTACGAGCCGTTCTCCGGGAAGCCCGCGACGATCGCGTCGTCCGAGCGGACCGCCGGCCGGGAGGAGAACTGCAGGACGGGCGCCTGCAGTTCGGGCACGTCGAGTACGGCGATGTCGCGCTCCCAGTCGTAGAGCACGACCTTCGCGGCGAGCCGCGTGCCCTCGCCGCCTATCTGGACGTAGGGCTCGTCCACGCCGCCCACCACGTGCGCGTTGGTCATCACGCGGCGCTGTCCGAAGACGAAGCCGGTGCCTTCGAGGACCTTGCCGCAGCTCTGCGCGGTGCCGGTGACCTTGACGATGGAGCGCTGGGCGCGGCCGGCGACCGGGCTTGTCGCGAGGGCCGGGTCGGGGGCCTCCACGGGGTCGATCTGCTCGTCCGAGAAGGGGCTGAAGACCTGCGGGAAGCCGTTGCGTGCGAGGACCGAGGAGAAGCCGTCGAACCAGGTGTCGGCCTGGGCGGGCAGGGCCCGCGCCACGCCGAGGAGCACCTTGGAGCCGCGGACCTCCTTGCCGAGCGTCGGCAGTGTCGTACCGGCGAGGGCCGAGCCGATCAGCCAGGCCACGAGGAGCATCGCCACGACGTTGACGAGGGCGCCGCCCGTGGCGTCCAGGGCGCGGGCCGGGGACCAGGTGATGTACCGGCGCAGCTTGTTGCCCAGGTGGGTGGTGAGGGCCTGGCCCACGGAGGCGCAGACGATCACCACGACCACGGCGACGACGGCGGCGGTCGTACCGACCTTCGCGTCGTCCGTCACCGCGCCCCACACGACGGGCAGGAGGTAGACGGCGACGAGGCCACCGCCCAGGAAACCGATCACCGACAGGATGCCGACGACGAACCCCTGGCGGTAGCCGACGATCGCGAACCACACGGCGGCGACCAGCAACAGGATGTCCAGCACGTTCACTGCTTCGAGCCTCGCCTCATCACTTTGCGGTAGCCACGTCCTGGCCGGGGGGCCGGCCCGCCGCGCGGCGGCAGGGGGACACGGAGCCTCCCGGGAAGACACAGCACAGGGGCCACCCTGTCATGCGCGCCAGTCGAGCGGGACCTGCTTCTCCTGGTCCCAGGGACGCTCCCAGTCGGCGTAGTGCAGCAGGCGGTCGATGATTCCGGCTGTGAAGCCCCACACCAGGGCCGATTCGACCAGGAATGCCGGACCTCGGTGGCCGCTGGGGTGGATGGCCGTCGCACGGTTGGCCGGGTCCGTGAGATCCGCCACGGGCACCGTGAAGACTCTCGCGGTCTCGTTCGGGTCGACCGCGTCGACCGGTGTCGGCTCGCGCCACCAGCCGAGGACGGGGGTGACGACGAAGCCGCTCACCGGGATGTAGAGCTTCGGGAGCACACCGAAGAGCTGGACGCCCCGGGGGTCGAGCCCGGTCTCCTCCTCGGCCTCGCGCAGGGCGGCCCGCAGCGGCCCGTCGGCCTGCGGGTCGCCGTCCTCGGGATCGAGGGCGCCACCGGGGAAGGACGGCTGTCCGGCGTGCGATCTGAGCGAGGTGGCGCGCTCCATGAGCAGCAGTTCGGGACCGCGCTCGCCCTCGCCGAACAGGATCAGGACGGCCGACTGGCGTCCCGCGCCGTCCTCCGGGGGCAGGAAGCGGCTCAACTGGCGGGGCTGGACCGTCTCGACGGCGCGCACCACCGGGTCCAGCCAGCCGGGCAGCCCGGCCGTGGTCACGGCCGGAGCGCCGTACCGCGTGCCGTGTGGGCCGTCCTGTGCGTCGTGATGTGCCTCGTGCTGTACGTCGTGCGTGTGGCTCGCGCGCGTCATCGCCACCCCCGTTCTGCTGCTCTCAACGCCCGCGAGGCCGCTGATCGTTCCGTCATCCGGTGCCCCGCGAGGGTGAACCGGGCGCGGACTCGGTGGCCGAGGCGGGCGCGGCCGGGGCGGCGGCGGGCGCGCCGAGCGGCGGGGCCGGGATGCCGCCCGCGTCCAGGTAGGACTGCGGAGGGTTGAGGCGCTGGCCCGGGAAGCCGCCCTTCTCGTACTTCAGGAGCTTCTTCGCCTTCTCCGGGTCCGTCTCCCCCTCCCCGTACGCCGGGCAGAGCGGGGCGATGGGGCAGGCGCCGCAGGCGGGCTTGCGGGCGTGGCAGATCCGGCGGCCGTGGAAGATCACGTGGTGCGACAGCATCGTCCAGTCGGTCTTCGGGAAGAGCTCGCCGACGGCCCGCTCGATCTTGTCGGGCTCCTTCTCGGCGGTCCACTCCCAGCGCCGTACGAGCCGCTGGAAGTGGGTGTCGACGGTGATGCCGGGCCGGCCGAAGGCGTTCCCGAGGACGACGAACGCGGTCTTGCGGCCGACGCCGGGCAGCTTGACGAGGTCTTCGAGACGGCCGGGCACCTCGCCGCCGAAGTCGTCCCGCAGGGCCTTGGAGAGGCCCATCACCGCCTTGGTCTTGGCCCGGAAGAACCCGGTGGGCCGCAGGATCTCCTCGACCTCCTCCGGGTTCGCCGCGGCCAGGTCCTCGGGCGTGGGGTACTTGGCGAAGAGCGCCGGTGTCGTCTGGTTCACCCGCAGGTCGGTCGTCTGCGCCGACAGGACGGTGGCGACGACCAGCTGGAAGGGGTTCTCGAAGTCCAGCTCCGGGTGGGCGTACGGGTACACCTCGGCCAGCTCACGGTCGATACGCCGCGCCCGCCGCACGAGAGCCGTGTGCGACTCGTTCTTGGGCGGCTTGGCGGGAGCGACCTGGTCGGGGGCCACGGCCTTCTTGACCGAAGCGGCCTTCTTGGCAGGTGCGGACTTCTTGGCGGACACAGCCTTCTTGCCGGCCACGGCCTTCTTGACCGGCACGCTCTTCTCGGCGGCAGCCACGGGCTTCTTGACGGCCACGGCTTTCTTGCCGGCCACAGCTTTCCCGCCCGACGCGGACTTTTCGGCAGGCGCGGCCTTCTTGGCAGCGGCGGATTCCCTGGCGGGTACGGACTTCTCGGCTGACACGGTTTTCCTCACACGGGCGGCCTTCTCGGCGGACGCCGTCTTCTCGGCGGGCACGGTTTTCGCGGCGGACGCCGCTCCCCCGGGGGGCGGCACTTCCTCGGCGGTCGCGGCCTTCACGGCGGTCGCCTTCACGGACGCGGTCCCCGCCGCTCTCTTCGCCGCGCTCACCGCGGACGCCCGGGTCCTGGCGGAAACCTTCTTGCCGGGTGACTTCACCGGCGCGCTCTTCCTCGCCGTCTCCTTGGCGGTCCTCTTCGCCGCGGCGGCCTTCTTGGCGACCGCGGCCTTCTTCGCTGCCGCGGCCATCTCCGAGGCAGCGACCCCCGCGGCCTTTCCTGCGGCCCCCGCAGCGGTCGTCGCCGGTCTCGACCCTGCCGCTTTTGTCGTTTTCTTCGCTCCACCGGAGCCCTGTTCGCCCACAGCGGAATCGCGACGTACACCCACGCGCCCAGCCCCCTTGGCCTGTGCTCTCACCGGCGATTTGGACACCCGGCCAGCCTAGAGCCCACCACTGACATCTGCCCCGGCCACCATCCATCAGCCCCCAATTGGCCCCCTGCCGCACTGTCGGACACGCCGGTGCGGCAGACTTGTGACTGATCACACTGTTTGGACCGTCCAGCAAAACGGGGAACACGGACCCCTGGTACACCGGGACCAAGATCCCCTGAGCAGGTCGACAAGGAGAGAACTCGTGGACGACGTTCTGCGGCGCGCCCCGCTCTTCGCGGCGCTCGATGACGAGCAGGCCGCGGAGCTCCGCGCCTCCATGAGTGAGGTGACCCTCGCACGCGGTGACGCGCTCTTTCACGAGGGCGACCCCGGAGACCGCCTCTACGTGGTCACCGAGGGCAAGGTGAAGCTCCACCGCACCTCACCCGACGGCCGCGAGAACATGCTGGCGGTCCTCGGCCCCGGCGAGCTCATCGGTGAGCTGTCGCTGTTCGACCCGGGCCCGCGGACGGCGACCGCCTCCGCGCTGACCGAGGTGAAGCTGCTGGGCCTCGGCCACGGCGACCTCCAGCCCTGGCTGAACGCGCGTCCCGAGGTGGCCGCCGCCCTGCTGCGCGCCGTCGCCCGGCGCCTGCGCAAGACCAACGACCAGATGTCCGACCTGGTCTTCTCCGACGTGCCGGGCCGGGTGGCCCGCGCGCTCCTGGACCTCTCGCGCCGCTTCGGCGTGCAGTCCGAGGAGGGCATCCACGTCGTGCACGACCTGACCCAGGAGGAGCTGGCCCAGCTGGTCGGCGCCTCCCGCGAGACGGTCAACAAGGCGCTCGCCGACTTCGCGGGCCGCGGCTGGCTCCGCCTGGAGGCCCGCGCGGTGATCCTGCTGGACGTGGAGCGCCTCGCGAAGCGTTCGCGCTAGCGTCGGCGCGGTCGCAGGTCTCGCGTAGGCGATACCTCACGACTTCTTACGGAAGGGCCCTGCCGTCCGGCAGGGCCCTTCCGTACGTCGCAGCGGCGCGCTCCGGCTTTCTGCCGGAAATGACATGCCCCCGCCGCCGCCTCCCGGCACAGTGGTGCCATGGCCGCGAAGCGAGGGCTCGACGCCCAGGGGTACATCGAACGCGAGGGTTCCCTCGGGCTCGTACCGGCGGCGTTCCGGCCCGTCGTCGCCTCCGCCCGTGACCGGGTGTCGGACGTCTTCGGAGGGCGGCTGCACAGCGCGTACCTCTACGGGTCGATTCCGCGCGGGACCGCGTGCGTGGGCCGTTCCGATCTCGACCTGCTGCTCGTCCTGCGCGAGGAGCCCACGGAGGCGGACCGGGCGGACGCGCGCACGCTCGACGAGGCCCTCGACAAGGAGTTCGCCCAGATCGACGGGGCAGGGACGCTGCTGGCCGGCCGGGCGCAGGTGCTGAGCGACCTGGAGCGGCACGACCTCGGGTGGTTCGTCGCGTGCCTCTGTACGCCGCTGCTGGGAGAGGACCTCGCCGAGGAACTGCCGCGCTACCGGCCCGACGCCCTCCTCGCCCGCGAGACGAACGGCGACCTCGCGCTGTTCCTGCCCCGCTGGCGCGAACGGATCGCCGGGGTCACCGGGGTCACCGGGGCGGGCGGCCCGCAGGAGGCGGCCCTGCGGCCCCTCGTGCGGTACATGTCCCGTCACCTCGTCCGGACGGGCTTCACGCTCGTCATGCCCCGCTGGAACGGCTGGACGAGCGATCTGGCGGAGATGGCCGAGGTGTTCGCCGCGTACTACCCGGAGCGGGACCACCCGCGGCGGGCCGCCCAGCTGCGGGAGGCCGCCGTCCTCGGCCACGAACCGGTCGGCGACCGTACCGTCCTGCGGTCGTACGTCGACGACCTCGGGCCGTGGCTCGCCGAGGAGTACGCGCGCGTGCACGGCGTCAAGGACCCGCGCCCCTGAACGCCCGACAACAGTTAACTCCCGTCGCGCCGTCACCCCGTCGCTTCCTTCACTCCCTGCCGATGAGTCCGTGCTCCTTGAGGTAGTCCAGCTGCGCCCGTACCGACAGCTCCGCCGCCGGCCACAGGGAGCGGTCCACGTCCGCGTAGACGTGCGCGACGACCTGGGACGGGTCCGCGTACCCGTCCTCGACGGCCGTCTCGACCTGGGCGAGGCGGTGGGCCCGGTGGGCCAGGTAGAACTCGACGACTCCCTGGGCGTCCTCCAGGACCGGCCCGTGGCCCGGCAGGACCGTGTGCACGCCGTCGTCGACCGCCAGGGACCTCAGCCGCCGCAGGGAGTCCAGGTAGTCGCCGAGCCGCCCGTCGGGGTGCGCCACGACCGTGGTGCCCCGGCCCAGGATCGTGTCGCCGGTCAGCACGGCCCGGTCGGCGGGCAGATGGAAGCAGAGCGAGTCGGCGGTGTGGCCGGGCGTCGGTACGACCCGCAGTTCCAGGCCGCCCGTCGTGATTACGTTCCCGGCGGTCAGGCCCTCGTCGCCGAGCCGCAGCGCCGGATCGAGCGCCCGTACCTTCGTGCCCGTCAGCTCGGCGAACCGCGCCGCGCCCTCGGCGTGGTCCGGATGCCCGTGGGTCAGCAGGGTCAGGGCGACCCGCTTGCCGGCCTTCTCGGCGGCGTCCACGACAGCCCGCAGGTGTACGTCGTCCAGGGGCCCCGGATCGATCACCACCGCCAGTTCGGAGTCCGGCTCGGCCACGATCCAGGTGTTCGTGCCGTCCAGGGTCATCGCGGACGCGTTCGGGGCGAGGACGTTGACGGCGCGCGCGGTGGCGGGGCCGGAGAGCACCCCGCCGCGCGGCTGGCCGGGAAGTGCTGCGGCGTCGGTCATGCGGAGGCTCCGCCCGTCGGGATGTGCTTGGTGAACTCGTCGTGGCCCGGCCAGCTGAGGACCAGCTCTCCGTCCACCAGCCTGGCCCGTGCCAGGACGGGTGTCATGTCCCGCCCGGGCGCCGTCGCGAGGGCCTCGGCGGCGGTCCCGTACGCGCCGAGCTGGCGCAGGGTCGCGATGGTGGGCGGCATCATCAGGAGCTCGCCCCTGTCGTAGCCGTCCATCGCCTCCGCGGGGCGGATCCAGACGGTGCGGTCGGCCTCCGTGGAGGCGTTGCGGGTGCGCTGGCCCTCCGGGAGGACGGCCACGAAGAAGAAGGTGTCGTAGCGGCGGGGCTCGAACTCGGGGGTGATCCAGCGCGTCCAGGCGCCCAGGAGGTCGGAGCGCAGCACGAGCCCCCTGCGGTCGAGGAACTCGGCGAAGGAGAGGTCGCGGGCGACCAGGGCCGCCCGGTCGCTCTCCCAGTCGTCCCCGGTGGTGTCGCCGACCACGGTGTCCGCGGCCGGGCCCGCGAGCAGGACGCCCGCCTCCTCGTACGTCTCGCGGACCGCCGCGCAGACGATCGCCTGGGCGGCGGCCTCGTCGACGCCGAGGCGGGACGCCCACCACGCGCGCGTGGGGCCCGCCCAGCGGACGTGGTGGTCGTCGTCCCTGGGGTCCACCCCGCCGCCCGGATACGCGTACGCGCCCCCGGCGAAGGCCATGGAGGCGCGTCGGCGCAGCATGTGCACGGCGGGACGGGAGCCGGTGTCCTCCGAGCCGGAACCGGAGCCGGTGTCCCCGGAACCGGAGCGGGTCTCCTCGGAACCGGGGCCCGGGCCGGTGTCCCTGAGCAGCATGACGGTGGCCGCCCGCCTGGGAACGACCGGTGTGAGCGTGCCCTCCGCGAGCGCGCGGATCCTCTCGGGCCACTCCGGGGGGTACCACTGCCCATTCGCCATGGGCGGAGGCTATCCCGGAGTGAGCTGATGTTCGAGAGACAACGATCGCTCCCTACGGAGAGGCTTACGCCTGCGTCAGCTCCACCTGGATCTCGACCTCCACGGGCGCGTCGAGCGGCAGCACCGCCACGCCGACCGCGCTGCGCGCGTGCACGCCCTTGTCGCCGAGGACCTCGCCCAGCAGCTCGCTCGCGCCGTTCAGGACGGCGGGCTGCCCGGTGAAGTCGGCCGCCGAGGCGACGAAGCCGACGACCTTCACCACGCGCGCGATCCGGTCGAGGTCGCCCGCGACCGACTTGACCGCCGCGAGGGCGTTCAGCGCGCAGGTGCGGGCCAGCTCCTTGGCCTCCTCCGGGGTGACCTCCGCGCCCACCTTGCCGGTGAGCGGAAGCTTGCCGTCCACCATCGGGAGCTGGCCGGCCGTGTACACGTACACACCCGACCGCACGGCGGGCTGGTACGCGGCAAGCGGCGGCACGACGTCCGGCAGGGTCAGTCCCAGTTCGGCCAGTCTCGCCTCGACAGCGCTCACGCGGCCCGCTCCCGCTTCAGGTAGGCGACGAGCTGCTCGGGGTTGTTCGGCCCGGGCACGACCTGGACGAGCTCCCAGCCGTCCTCGCCCCAGGTGTCCAGAATCTGCTTCGTGGCGTGGACGAGCAGAGGCACGGTTGCGTATTCCCACTTGGTCATGGGGGCGACTGTATCCGCTGGCGCGGCCCGCCCTTCCTGTACCTCCGTCCGCCGCCCGGCCGATGCGGGGCGGCGGACACGCCGATGACTGGGCGGGGCGCTCCCTGGGCACCCGTATGCGAAGCAGGGCCCCCACGGCCACCGCAGCATCCAGTGAGGAATTAGGCTCGAAGACGTGAGCAGGCTTCAGGTCGTCAGCGGCAAGGGCGGTACCGGAAAGACCACGGTCGCCGCAGCACTCGCGCTCGCCCTCGCGACCGAGGGCAAGCGTGCCCTTCTGGTCGAGGTCGAGGGCAGACAGGGCATCGCACAGCTCTTCGAGACGCAGGCGCTGCCCTACGAGGAGCGGAAGATCGCCGTCGCTCCCGGTGGCGGGGAGGTGTACGCACTCGCCATCGACCCCGAGCTGGCCCTTCTGGACTACCTCCAGATGTTCTACAAGCTCGGCGGCGCGGGCCGCGCCCTGAAGAAACTGGGCGCCATCGACTTCGCGACCACCATCGCGCCGGGCCTGCGGGACGTGCTCCTGACGGGCAAGGCCTGCGAGGCCGTGCGCCGCAAGGACAAGCGCGGGCGGTTCGCGTACGACTACGTGGTGATGGACGCGCCGCCCACCGGGCGCATCACCCGCTTCCTGAACGTGAACGACGAAGTGGCCGGGCTCGCCAAGATCGGCCCGATACACAATCAGGCGCAGGCCGTGATGCGGGTGCTCAAGTCGCCCGAGACCGCCGTGCACCTGGTGACGCTCCTGGAGGAGATGCCCGTCCAGGAGACCGCCGACGGCATCGCGGAGCTGCGTGCCGCGCGGCTGCCGGTGGGGCGGGCCATCGTGAACATGGTGCGGCCCGCGATCCTGGACGAGGCCGACCTGGAGCTGGCGCGCGAGACGCCGCGCACGGCCGTCGCCAAGTCGCTGTCGGCCGCCGGGCTCGGCGGCGCGCGGCGCGGCGGGGTCGCCGAGCGCCTGGTGGAGCCGCTGCTGAACCAGGCGGACGAGTACGCCGAGCGGTACGCGCTGGAGCGCGAGCAGCGCGCGGTGCTCCAGGGCCTGGAGCTGCCACTGCACGAACTCCCGCTGCTCGCCGAGGGAATGGACCTCGCGGGCCTGTACGAACTCGCCAAGGAACTGCGTCAGCAAGGGATCTCATGAGTCAGGACCCGGCCCGCGCAAACGATTCTGCCCGCGGACGCGGACGCGAGCCCGCTGCCGGGGCGTCCGGCCCCTCCCGTGCGATCGACACCGCGGCCTCGTCCTCGGCCGTCCTGGGCGTCGACGCGCTGATCGACGACCCCGGGACCCGCATCGTGGTCTGCTGCGGTTCGGGCGGCGTCGGCAAGACCACCACGGCGGCGGCGCTGGGGCTGCGGGCCGCCGAGCGGGGCCGCAAGGTGGTCGTCCTGACCATCGACCCGGCCCGCAGGCTCGCCCAGTCGATGGGGATCGACGCGCTCGACAACACCCCGCGCCGGGTGAAGGGCATCGACGACTCCGCGAGCGGCGAGCTGCACGCGATGATGCTCGACATGAAGCGCACCTTCGACGAGATCGTCGAGGCGCACGCGGACCGCGAGCGGGCCGCCACGATCCTGAACAACCCCTTCTACCAGTCGCTCTCCGCCGGCTTCGCGGGCACGCAGGAGTACATGGCGATGGAGAAGCTGGGGCAGCTGAGGGCGCGCGAGGAGTGGGACCTCATCGTCGTCGACACGCCGCCCTCGCGCTCGGCTCTCGACTTCCTGGACGCCCCGAAGCGGCTCGGGTCGTTCCTGGACGGCAAGCTGATCCGGCTGCTGACCGCGCCGGCGAAGCTGGGCGGCCGGGCCGGCATGAAGTTCCTGAACGTCGGGATGTCGATGATGACCGGCACCCTGGGCAAGCTGCTGGGCGGTCAGCTCCTCAAGGACGTGCAGACGTTCGTCGCCGCCATGGACACCACCTTCGGCGGTTTCCGTACGCGCGCGGACGCCACGTACAAGCTGCTCCAGGCGCCCGGTACGGCGTTCCTGGTCGTCGCGGCCCCGGAGCGGGACGCGCTGCGCGAGGCCGCGTACTTCGTGGAACGGCTGGCCGCGGAGGAGATGCCGCTCGCCGGTCTGGTGCTGAACCGGGTGCACGGCAGCGGTGCCACCCAGCTGTCCGCCGAGCGCGCGCTCGCCGCCGCGGAAAATCTTGCCGAGGCCCGCATTGTGGATCAGGTGGGCGGGAAAGCTGGACTTCGTAACTCTCCCGACACGTACGGCAGTTCAGAACCACTCGCTACCGAAACCGCCGTTCCCGAGGCTCCCTCCTCCGACGCAGGCTCCCCCGCCGCGGACCGGACCAGTGCCGACGGAGCCGGAACGGACGAGGACACCGGCAGGGCCGACCCCGGCACGGAAGACCACAGCACCGAGGACCGCGACGACCGCAGCACGGAAGGCCGCACAGTCGAACAACTCACCGCAGGCCTGCTGAGGCTGCACGCCGAACGTATGCAACTGCTCTCCCGCGAGCAGCGCACCCGTGATCGCTTCACCGCGCTCCATCCCGAGGTGGCGGTGGCCGAAGTGGCCGCGCTGCCCGGCGATGTGCACGACCTGGCGGGGCTGCGGCACATCGGGGACCGGCTCGCGGCCGACACGTCGCCGGCCGACGCTTCTTGACCCCGGGACCAGGCTTCTTCAGCCTGAAGCCAGGCTCCTTGAACCCGGGGAACGCCTGCCGGCACCCCGGGGAACGCTTGCTGGGCCCCTGAGCCCGAGGCCCGCTTCCTGAGCCTTTCGGGGTCACGGGGCGGCCCGGTGGGACCTACGCCGCCGTCGTCCAGGTCGCCGTAGGTCACGTATGTCACGTACGCCGTCGTACGGGGGTCACGTGGACGTCACTCGTACCTCCGAGGACGCCACTCGCACCTCTGCCGCATACGGAACCGCGGGGAGTCCGCCGTGTACGCGGAGCCCGGTCAGCCCACCGCTGCGTAGTTCTCGTACACCTCTTCCTCGTCGAGAGGCAGGATTCCCGCCCCCCGCTCGTACTCGGTACGCGCGGTTTCGAGCAGCCTGCGCCAAGAGGTGACGGTCGGTCGCCTGCGCAGCAGTGCGCGGCGCTCCCGCTCCGTCATCCCTCCCCACACGCCGAACTCGACGCGGTTGTCCAGCGCGTCGGCCAGGCACTCCGTGCGCACCGGGCATCCGGTGCACACTGCCTTCGCCCGGTTCTGCGCTGCTCCTTGAACGAACAGTTCATCCGGATCGGTAGTGCGGCAGGCCGCCTGCGCACTCCAGTCGGTTACCCAGCCCATACCGGCGCCGTCCTCTCCCGAATCGAGGCTCCCCCACGGCGGCAGCGGCATATTCACCGCCACCAGTTCAGGACGTTACGGAAGGTGGGCACAGTCAACCAGCCCCTTCGGGCCCAATCTTGAATGGCCCGAATGGACTATGGGTACGCGACAGATCACCCAACGGAGTGACCCGACGACATACGTGACTATCCCGGCAAACCGGGGCAGTTGAGTTGCGTCACAACGGACACCAGGTGACACACAAGGCGGATTCGGGCACGTCCTCAACAAAAAAGTCGAGTGTCGACCGAACCGATCGGGGGTCGCCGGACGTATTGATACGTGGTCCTACTGCTGTGACAGTTGAGAGCAGCTTAGGCCAATGCCTATACGCGTGTCCGGCGAATGAGAACGTAGGCTGCCCTCATGCCAAAGAAGAGCTCGGGCGGTGGTCTGTCTCCCACGCAGCAGGCCGCCAAGTTCCTCGGTGTCAGTGTGCTCGCGGGGGCCGTCATGGCCGGGATCGCCGTGCCGGCGTTCGGTGCGCTCGGACTCGCGGCCAAGGGTTCGGTCGAGGGGTTCGACGAGATCCCGGCCAACCTGAAGCGGCCACCGCTGAGCCAGCGCACCACGATCCTGGACAACCAGGGCGGCCAGATCGCCACGGTCTACTCGCGCGACCGCACGGTGGTCGACCTCAAGGACATCTCGCCGTACATGCAGAAGGCGATCGTCGCGATCGAGGACGCGCGGTTCTACGAGCACGGCGCGGTCGACCTCAAGGGCGTCCTGCGCGCGCTCAACAAGAACGCGCAGAGCGGCAACGTCTCGGAGGGCGCCTCGACGCTCACCCAGCAGTACGTGAAGAACGTCTTCGTGGAGGAGGCCGGCGACGACCCGACGAAGGTCGCGCAGGCCACCCAGCAGACCCTCGGCCGCAAGGTCCGCGAGCTGAAGTTCGCGATCCAGGTCGAGGAGGAACTGGGCAAGAAGAAGATCCTTGAGAACTATCTGAACATCACGTTCTTCGGTCAGCAGGCCTACGGCGTGGAGGCCGCGGCCCAGCGCTACTTCTCCAAGTCCGCCAAGGACCTGGAGGTGCAGGAGGCCGCGCTGCTGGCCGGCATCGTCCAGTCGCCGACCCGGTACGACCCGGTCAACGACGAGGCCGAGGCCACCAAGCGCCGCAATGTGGTGCTGCAGCGCATGGCCGAGGTGCACGACATCTCGCAGGCGGAGGCGACCGCCGCGAAGAAGAAGCCGCTCGGCCTGAAGGTCAGCAAGCCGAACAACGGCTGCATCACGGCCGTCAAGGACTCCAGCTTCTTCTGCGACTACGTGCGCAAGGTGCTCCTGACCGACCCGGTCTTCGGCAAGACCCAGAAGGCCCGGGCCAAGGTCTGGAACCAGGGCGGTCTGACGATCCGTACGACGCTCGACCCGCAGGCTCAGAAATCGGTCCAGACCTCGCTCAAGGACCACGTCAACAAGTCGGACAAGGTGGCGGCGGCGTCGACGCTGGTCGAGCCCGGCTCCGGCAAGATCCTGGCGATGGGCCAGTCGAAGCCGTACGGTCTCGACAAGAACGAGACCGTGATCAACTACTCGGTCGACCAGAAGATGGGCGGCTCGAACTTCGGCTTCCCGACCGGTTCGACGTTCAAGCCGTTCCTGGCCGCGGCGGCCCTGGAGGGCGGCAAGCCGGCCACGCAGTCCTATCCGGCGCCGTACGACATGCCGTATCCCGACAGCGTCCAGGCGTGCAACGGAAAGACCTGGCGCAACACCGAGAGCGCGAAGGTCGAGAACGAGGACGAGTCGGAGGTCGGCCCCTACGCGCTGAAGAAAGCCATGGCGCTGTCGGTCAACACCTACTTCGTTCAGATGCTCGAAGACATCGGGATGTGCCCGGTGGTGGAGATGACCGACAAGCTGGGCGTCGTGCAGGGCAACGGCACGAAGCTGCCCGAGCAGCCCGCGTCGATGACCCTCGGGTCCACCGGTATCTCGCCGCTGACCATGGCGAGCGCGTACGCCGCCTTCGCCAACCGGGGCGAGTACTGCACGCCGATCGCGATCGCGTCGATCAGCCAGAAGCTCGGCGGTGAGAAGAAGTCCCTGCCGGTGCCGAAGTCCTCGTGCTCACGCGCGATGTCGGAGACCACCGCGGACACCATCAACACGCTGCTGAGCGGTGTGGTCGACTCCGGTACGGGTCAGCAGGCCGGTCTCAACGACCGCGCCAACGCGGGCAAGACCGGTACGACGGACTACCGCAAGAACGCCTGGTTCGTCGGCTACACGCCGAACCTGTCCGGTGCGGTCTGGGTCGGCAGCGCCACCCAGAAGGTCAAGATGGTCAACATCACCATCGGCGGGGAGTGGCACGAGAAGGTCTTCGGCGGCGAGGTGCCGGGACCGATCTGGAAGGCCGCGATGACCGGTGCCCTGGCGGGCAAGGAGTCCCCCGGGTTCAACCTCGTCAACATCCCCGACCCCGAGAAGGACCGGGACAAGGACCGCGACCGGGGCCGCGACGACGACAACAACGGGGACAACGGGAACGGCAACGGGGGGAACCGGGGAAATGACAACGGGGGTGGCACCGACGGTGGCCAGCCCCAGATCCCCACGCCGACCTTCTCCATCCCCGACGAGTGGACGATCGGCGGGAACGACGGCAACAACGGCGGCGGGAACGGCAATGGCGGCGGGGGCAACTGGCCGTAGCCCGGCCTGACGTCCGACCGGCGGCTCGTACGACTGACTGCTCGTACGCCGATGGGGGCGCTCCTTGTTGTGG
>NZ_JBHWZP010000104.1:0-27860 GCF_042728395.1 Streptomyces sp. NPDC060205 | reverse complement strand
GTCCCGGCCACCCCTGCCCGGTGTGCCGCCCGGTGTGATGTTCGGCCTGATGCCCCTTCCGGTGGATCCGGCACCCGCGGGTACGCTGCCTGCATGACGCAGGAGCGGTCTCCGCAAACCGGGTCCAGTGACGCCGTCACGGCCTCCTCGCCCGGCGCGGAGATCACCACGACGGACTGCCGCCAGTGCGGCGCCCAGGTGAGCGGGCTCAACAACCGGTACGCGTGCTCGTACTGCGGCTGGGTCAACCACTGGGCGGAGGGCTCCCGGACCCTGCCGACGGCCGAGGACGACCCGGACCACCCCGGCCGCTGAGATCCCTTGCGGGCCAGGCGCAGTTCGCGTGTGCCGCACGGTCTATCGTGGGGCGTATGCACGCTCCCGAGCTGATCCGCATCGTCTCCCGCGACTCGCCCATGGCCCTGGCCCAGGTGGCGCGTGTACGGGCCGAACTGGCCGTGCTCCATCCCGGAACGCGTACCGAGGTCGTCCCCGTGAAGACGACCGGCGACAAGTGGATGGGCGACCTCTCCCAGGTCGAGGGCAAGGGAGCCTTCACCAAGGAGGTCGACGCCGCGCTGCTGGCCGGCGAGGCCGATCTGGCGGTGCACTGCGTCAAGGACGTACCCGCCGACCGGCCGCTTCCCGCGGGCACGATGTTCGCCGCGTTCCTCAAGCGCGACGACATCCGGGACGCGCTCATCCACCCGGGCGGGCTCACCCTCGACGAGCTGCCGCCCGGCACCCGGATCGGGACCTCCTCCGTGCGCCGTGTCGCGCAGCTGGCCGCCTCCCGGCCGCATCTGCAGTGCGTGCCGTTCCGCGGCAACGCGAACCGGCGTCTGGCCAAGCTCGCCGCCGGTGAGGCGGACGCGCTGCTGCTCGCCGTCTCCGGCCTTGAGCGCATCGAACGCACGGATGTGATCACCGAGATCCTCTCCCCCGAGACGATGATGCCGCCGATCGGCGCGGGCATCCTGGCCCTGCAGTGCCGTGAGGGCGACACCACGGTCATCGACGCCGTCAGCGGGCTGGGCGACCCGGCCACCCATCGCGAGGCCACCGCGGAACGCATGTTCCTGCACGTCCTCCAGGGCCACTGCAACTCGCCGATCGCGGGTTACGCGACGGCCGAGCCACGCGGTGAACTGTCCCTGCGCGCCTGCGTGTTCACCCCCGACGGCAAGACCCAGCTCAACGCCCACGAGTGGGCGGGCCGCCTGGACCCCGCCACCCTGGGCACATCGGTGGCGGTAGCCCTCCTACGCCAGGGCGCCCGAGACCTGATCGACACGATCCCCCACTGACACACCCCGGGCCCCGGAAAGGGGCGCGGGGAACGGCGCAGTCTTTGGCTTGTAGGGGCGCGGGGAACGGCGCGGTCTTTCACTTCCGGGGGCGCGGGGAACGGCGCAAACTTTCGGCTTTGCGGAGCACGGGCCCCGCACGCCCAGCCCCACCGACCGTCTCAGGGGCGCGGGGAACGGCGCAATCTTTCAGGGGCGCGGGGAACGGCGCGGCCAGCCCCCACCGACCCGCACCCGAAACCCAGCCCCCGCCGGAGGCACCCTGTAGGGCATGCCCATTTGCCTAAACCCTTTAGGTAAATGCATAATCGAGCCCTACAGACGGGAGGCCCCCATGGCCCGCGCAGGCCTGACGACAAAGCGCCTCATCGAAGCAGGCGCAGACCTCGCAGACGAAGCCGGCTTCGACCAGGTCACCGTCTCCGCCCTGGCCAGACGCTTCGACGTGAAGGTCGCCAGCCTCTACTCGCACCTCAAGAACTCCCAGGACCTCAAAACCGGCATCGCCCTGCTCGCCCTGGAGGAACTGGCCGACCGAGGCGCCACGGCCCTCGCCGGACGCGCCGGCAAGGACGCCCTGATCGCCCTGGCGAACGTCTACCGCGACTACGCGGGAGAGCACCCCGGCCGCTACGCCGCCGCCCAGCTCAAGCTCACCCCCGAGGCGGCCGCCGCCAGCGCCGGCGGCAGGCACGCGCAGATGACCCGGGCCGTCCTGCGCGGCTACGACCTCACGGAACCGGACCAGACCCACGCGGTCCGCCTCCTCGGCAGCGTCTTCCACGGTTACGTCAGCCTGGAGCTGAGCGGCGGATTCAGTCACAGCGCCCCGGACTCCCAGGAGACCTGGACCAGCATCCTCGACGCCCTCGACGCCCTCCTGCGGAACTGGCCCGCCCAGTAGCCCCGCCCAGCAAGCCCCCCGAATCGACAAGGTCGAAGCCATGCCCAGCGAGAACACCTCAGCCACCACAGGCGACAGCGCGACCGGCAGCACAGCCGACTTGATCACCACGCCCATCACGGCGGACCTCCTGCGAGGCGCCCTCGACCTGGAGCGCACCGAGCACGGCGTACTGCCGCACCGGCTGCCCGCCTGGGTCCGCGCCCAGTACGCCGACGGCCAGCTGGCCATGGCCGAGTCCCAGCCGTCCGGCGTACGGCTCGCCTTCCGTACCCGGGCCACCACCGTCGAACTGGACACACTGCCCACCAAGCGGCTCTACACGGGTGCCCCGCCCCGCCCGGACGGCGTGTACGAACTGCTCGTCGACGGAGTGCCGGCCGGCCAGGGCAGTGTGCCGGACGGCAACACCCTGACCATCGACATGGCCACGGGGAGCGCCGAACTGCGGACCGGCCCGGTGGGCACCGTCCGTTTCACCGGCCTGCCCGAGGGCGACGGCGGCGACGGCAAGGACGTGGAGATCTGGCTGCCGCACAACGAGACCACCGAGCTGGTCGCCCTGCGCACCGACGCCCCCGTCGAGCCCGCGACCGACCCGGGACGCAGGGTGTGGCTGCATCACGGCAGCTCCATCAGCCATGGTTCCGACGCCGCCGGGCCGACCGGCATCTGGCCCGCCCTGGCCGCCTCCCTCGGAGGCGTGGAGCTGATCAACCTGGGCCTCGGCGGCAGCGCGATGCTCGACCCGTTCACCGCTCGCACCCTGCGGGACACCCCCGCCGATCTGATCAGCGTCAAGATCGGCATCAACGTGGTGAACGCCGACGCGATGCGCCTGCGCGCTTTCACCCCGGCCGTCCACGGTTTCCTCGACACCATTCGCGAAGGCCACCCGGACACCCCGCTGTTGGTCGTCTCACCGATCCTGTGCCCGATCCACGAGGACACGCCGGGCCCGAGTGCGCCGGACCTGGAGCACATGAGCGAGGGCCGGTTGAAGTTCGCGGCCATGGGCGATCCGGCGGAGACGGCTGCCGGGAAACTGACGCTGCGCGTCATCCGGGACGAGCTGGCCCGGATCGTGGCCCAGCGGTCGAAGGAGGACCCGAACCTCCACCACCTCGACGGGCTCCGCCTCTACGGGGAGGCCGACTTCGCCGAACTGCCGCTGCCCGACGAGCTCCACCCGGACGCGGCGACCCACCGCCGTATCGGCGAACGCTTCGCGGAACAGGTCTTCACCGCAGGGGGCGCCTTCGCGCCCCGCGAAGCCTGACAGCGGACAAGGGACGACGGCCGCCGAACGGACCTCGGCGGCCCTCAGTGCCCCTCTCGCACACGGCCGTCCCGAGCGCCGTCACTCCGAGCGCCGTCACCCCGGGCGCCGTCGCTCCGCGAACCGCCGCCCCCCGCACGGTCACCCCACAGATGCTCGTCCCCCGCGTCGGCGCCGCCCGGGCGGAAGCAGGCCGTCACGACCTTGCCGTGGCGCTGGCAGCGCATCTCCCACTCGTCGGCGAGCATCCGTACGATCCCCACCCCGCGGCCGGACACCTCGCCGGCCGCGGGGTCGCGCGGACGCGGCAGCGTCGGGTCCTCGTCGTGGACGCTCACGTGGAGGCAGTCGCCGTCCCAGGTGAGTACCAGATGCGCGTCACTGTGCGCGTGGATGTGGGCGTTGGTGAGCAGCTCGGAGACAGTCAGCACGACGGCGTCCACCGTGTCCGGCTCGTCCGCGGTCCACGGCAGGGACTCCAGATGCTCGCGTGTCCACTCCCGTCCGGCGCGCACACCGCCCGACACCGGAAACGAATGCGCCCAGCCCATTGCCTTGACCCCCACCGGATCACTCCCGTTCCTGCGGTCCGTACCTGCATGTCCACGAACCAGGTACCCGGCAGACGCGCTCCCAGGCATCAGGCGTCAGGCATCGGGGAGCCGCGCGAGGGTGTCCCCCGGTGTTCAGCCGGGCTGCGGGGTGGTGCGGATGGCCGCGATGTCCAGCTGGAGGCGGACCTTGTCGCTCACCATGGCGCCGCCCTCGGCCAGCCTGGTGTTGTAGGTCAGGCCCCACTCGGAGCGGTTGATGGTGGTGGTGCCGTCGAAGCCGACGCGCTCGTAGCCGAACGGGTCGGTGACGTAGCCGATGTAGGTGAGTTCGAGGACGACGGGACGCGTCCTGTCCTTGATGGTGAGGTCGCCGGTCATCCGGTAGACGTCCGGGGCCGCCAGTTTCACGGCGGTGCTGAGGAAACGCATGTGCGGATAGGTGCCGGAGTCCAGGAAGTCACGGCCGGACACATGGCTGTCGCGCTGGTCCACGCCCGTGTCGACGCTGGCGGTGGACAGGATGATCTCGGCCCCCGAGCGGGACGGGTCGCGGCCGTCGAAGAAGAGGCGGCTCTGGTAGTCCGTGAAGGCACCCCGCACGGTCGTGACCATGGCGTGCCGGACGGAGAAGCCGATCCGGCTGTGCGCGGGGTCAATGACCCAGTTCCCGGTGAGGGTTCTCAGGTCGGGTTCCGACGGGCCGCTCCGGGGGAAATCGGGTGGCCCGTCGGGTCGTTGCGGTTCGACGAGTGTGGCCGAGCGACGCGGAGAGGCACCTCGATTAAAAAGATTCATGACTCACCTAGCTATTACGCCATAGATATATCTGCAAGCCAAACCAAGATCCATGAGTTTACCGGATTCGTACCCGCCGACCGGCCGCGCATCCCCGCCCGGCCAATAGGTCACAGAATCCACACACCCGTCACCGGCCTCGCAGAAGGCACTGAGTGCCTGGCCTGCACAGATCCGGCACGGGATCAGCGCAATTCCGACGCCCGGCGCACATCGCCCTTTTGCCGGCGGTTCAGTAGCCGTACTTCGTCGTATACGCGCATTCGGTGTAGATATAGCCGGACGACAGTTTGGCGGTGTCCGAGGCCGGAGAGTTTCCGAGACCGCTCTTGGCTTTGTGCACGAAGTACGTCGTGCCGACGGGCAGCCGGATGGTCCGCTGCGGGTAGTTCTTGCCGCTGTCGCTGCACGGCTCGAAGCCCAGCGTGATCGTGCTGGCCAGGGAGTAGGAGGTGCACTTCCCACAGGCCTTGAGGGTGAAGCTGCCCGTCACCGGGCCCGTGTACAGCACGGTGATGTCGTCGGGGCTGTCGTTCTTGACGGTGACGGAGATGCTGCCGCCGGACGCCGTGGTGGGCAGGCGCTTGCCCGCGGCGGGCACCGTCTGGGCGACCTCGGCGGCAATGACGATCTTCTTGGCGCGGGCGACGTTCTTGTGCGTCCCGGCGTTCTTGACGAAGTCGTTCATGGTGGTGACGGCCTCGGCGAAACTGCCGTCCTTGTACTGGTCCACTCCGCAGTCGTACGTACCCGACTCCGCGTTCTTCTCCGCGCGGTCGGCGTTCTCGGTGAGGGCCTGGCCCTGTCCGGCGTCCTCTCCCGGCAGTCCGACGATCTGGGAGTTGAGGGATTCGAGGCGTTCGACGGCCTTGCAGGGGTCGTCTCCGCGTACGTCCTTCACGGCCTTGTCGACGGCCGCCTCGACCGAGGAGTTCACCTTCGCGCTCTGTTCGGACTTCGGGAAGGTGCGGAGCAGCTCGCCGTAGTGCGTCGCCCAGTCCGCGGATCCACCGGACAGCGACTGCGTGCCGCATTCGTAGAGCGAGGTGGCCAGCCGGCCGTCGGGCCAGGTGGCCAGCGTGCCGAGTTCCTTCTCGTCCATGGTGCGCGGGATCGTGCGCAGGTATTTCAGGGGCGCCACCGCGGTGCAGTAGTTCTTGTCCTCGTAGGCGGAGGCGACGGTGGTGTAGTAGGTCCTGAGCCGGTCGGGGACCCGCTCGGCCGCACGGGATCCGGGGTGATCGCTGCGCAGACCGCTGTAGACGGTCAGGGCCCTGCGGTAGTCGGACTCCGCGTTCTGGAACTGCTGCCTCCCGGCCGTCCGGACCAGTTTGTCGGCGCGCTCCAGCCGGTCCAGGAGCATTTGCTCGGTGGCCTCGTCGCGTGCGCCGCCGTACAGGGCGACACCTCCGGCGGGCACGGCGAGGAGCACGATGCCGAGGACGACGGCGATCCAGGCCGCCGGCGGCCACATCAGCCGGGTCCGCAGCCCCACGACCGCGCCGTGGACGGCCGCGAGCGCGAGGACGGCCAGGTACGCGACGAGGGCACCGCCGGGCACACCGTCCGGGTCCGCGGGCAGTGCCACCAGGAGCAGGAGGGCGGTCGCGACCCAGCAGGCGGCCGTCAGCCACCAGCGGCGCACCAGCGCGTATCCGAGGCCCAGTCCGCTGAGGTTCAGGAGCGCCACTCCGGCGGCTCTCCAGCCGTCCGCGGGTGCGGGCGGTGGCGCGGTCGGCATCGGTGGTACGACGAATCCGTCGCTGAAGTCATCGCGCTGCCAGGACATGACGGTTCCCCCGGTCGATCACGTCCGAAGTTCTATGACTTGTCAGCGTACGGTCAGCCATGAGACGGCGACAAGAGGGAACGACGGACCGTCAGCAACAACCCGCGCCAGGGGCCTCGTTGACGGGTTCCGCGGCCCCCGGGGGCGCGTCGGCGGCGAGGCGGCAGAAGCAGGACGCCTTCACCGGTACGTCCGCCACGGCCGCGGCGATCTTCAGTTGCTGGGCCACGATCCGCGCCTCCCCCGCCCTGCCCAGCCGGACGAGGCACTCGTGGAACCCGTGCAGCGCCCAGACGTTGCCGGGGTGGTGCTGCGCGCGGGGAAGGGTGTCGTCGAGCCCCAGGTCGGCCCGGTACACCGCTTCCGCCTCGGCGACGCGCCCCTGTTCGAGGAGCAGGGCGCCGTACGCGTGCCGGGTCGGCTGCATCCACCCCCAGGGCTCGTCGTACGGAAGGCCGTCGTCCAGCTCGATCGACCGCTCCAGGGCGGCGAAGGCGGCCTCGACGTTCCCCTTGCGGTACTCCAGTTCACCGTCGAGCATCGCCGACGCGACCGCGAGGATGTCGGCGCAGGTGTTGTTGAACAGCATCCGGGTCTGCGGAACCCGTACGACCGCTGCCCCGAACAGCGCGCGCTCGCTCTCCGCCTCGGCGATCCTGCCGGTGGCCGAGTACGCGACCCCGCGGGCGTAGTGCAGCATCGCGGTCGTCACGCAGTACAGCCGCGGATCGGCGGGCAGCGGCAGGTCCAGGATGTCGGCCCAGCGGCCGAACCGGATCAGGACGTGGACCCGCATGGCGAGGAAGCCCTCCAGCCAGTCCGCCATGGGCGGGCTCTGCACCCGCAGCAGCTCTTCCGGGACGGAGGCTTCGAGCTGGGCGGCGGTCTCCAGGGCGGTCCGCGACTGCCCGAGGAACATCGCCCCGTAGATCCTGAAGTGGTAGTTGTGCGAGCGGTACAGCGTGTAGAAGTTCATCGCCCCGGAGCGTGCGAGGTACTTCTCGTCGGCGGCGATCGCCGTGCCGTTGTCGGCCACCACGCGCCGGTAGTCGCCGCAGAGCACGTCCAGGTGGGTGGGCATGTGCTGGAGGTGGCCCGCGTCGGGCACCAGACCGCGCAGCCGGTCGGCGGCGGGCAGGGCGGTCTCGGGGGCCGAGGACATCTCCATGAGGTGGATGTACAGGTGCAGCAGCCCCGGGTGCCGTACCCCGGCGTCGGTGGCGAGCGCCCGCTCCAGCACCTCCTTGGCCGCCGCCGCGCGCGAACCGTCGGCCGGCTCGCCCGTGCGCAGGTCCCACAGCTGCCAGGGGGTGAGGTTCATCAGCGCGTCGGCGTAGAGCGTGGCCACGTCCAGGTCGTCCGGGGCGAGGGCGTACACGGCGCGCATGCTGTCCGCGTACGGCTCGTTCCACACCGAGCAGTCCTCGACGGCCTTGGCCTGCGGATAGCGGGCGCGCAGCGCGCCGATCAGGGCCTGTTCGACGGGGGTGGCACCGGCCGCCTTCTCCTGGGCCAGCTCCACGGCGGCGTGCGTGCGGTCGACGGTACGGACCAGGTCCTCGCCGTCGAAGAACTCCCAGGGTTTGTTGTAGTTCGGGCCGAGGGCGTAGGCGATGCCCCAGTACGCCATGGCGCAGCCGGGGTCCGCCGCCGCGGCGGCCTCGAAGCAGGCGACGGCCTCCTCGTGGTGGAAGGCGTACGACCAGACCAGCCCGCGGTCGAACCACAGCTGGGCCTGGGAGGACGCCGTGGTCACCGCCCGGCCGTGCGTACCGAGGTCGTAGTAGTCCATCCGCAACTCCCGCGCGTGCACGGCCGAAGCCCCCGAAGTGTGTTCCTCCGAGCCTAGAGGTGATGCGCGCGGATTTGTCCCGCTTCCCGATGAGTGCCGCGGACGGTCCGTCCCCCGGTCGTGCCGGGGACGGACCGGAACCGGCCCGCCCTCAAGACGTGCGGTCTCAGAAGTCGCGGTCCCAGGACGCGCGGTCTCTCGACTCGCGCCCTCAGAACTCGCGGTCGATGCCGGTCACGAAGGCCGGGCCCAGCGGGGCGTCCTTCTCGGGGAAGCCGCTGTCGCGCAGGGCCCGCGAGATCAGCCGGACCGCTTCGGCCTCGGCGCTCGCCTGGTCCGACGCCTCGACCTCGATCCGGGCGGAGAACATCCCGCCCTCCTCGACCGTCAGCAGGCTCAGCTCCTCACTCTCCCCCAGGTCCGTGTTCTTGGGATCCCGGGGGCGGAGCCTGCGCTCGATGTCGGAGCGCGCGGCGTCCTCGACGCCGTTGACGAACGTGCCGGGGACGGTGATGACGTACGTGGTCATGGGACTCCTCACGAGGCTGCGCCGGGTCGTCGAGTACAGGTACGGGCCGCGGGTGAAGGGCCGCACGGGCCATGGCCGGCGGTTGTCCTGATCCCATGCAGTCGCTCCCTCGACCGGATCGGCTCCGGGATCTGCTCCGCGAGCTGTTCCGGTCCTCCTCTCCCGGCTCGTATGTGATCCACGTTCCACGTTCCCCTCCTTCGGCGGGAAATGCGGGCTGTCGCGCCCGGTGGGCGGATCAGGCACCCGACCAGCCTCTTCTCCCCGTACTTCGTGCCGCTCGGTCCCCTGAGCCGGTGAATCGGGGAACAGCAGTCCCCACCGGACGCCCACGGTTCGCGTACACCCCGGTAGCCTCATCGAATTCACACGCGCAGTGCCTCTCCCGGGTGCAGGCGGGGGGCCTCGTGGCGCATTCTTGCTGTGTCAGCCACCCGGGCGGCGCACGGACGAGGTGGGGCCGATGACTGGGAGAGCCGAGCACGGGACCCGGACCCCCGGACGCCTCGACCCGCTGCTCACCAAGACCACCACGGAGGCGATCAGCGCGGCCGGCGGCTTCGCGGGCGGGGTGTACCTGCGCTCCGGCACACCGGGGCTGCTGCGGCTCGCCGTGCTCTCCGGGCTGCCGGGTCCGCTGTTCCGCCCCTGGTGGCGGCTGCACGTGGACCGTCGGTTCCCCGTGGCGGACGCCTTCCGGCTGGGCGTCCAGGTGGTGCTCCCGGACGCGACAGAAACGATGCGCCGCTATCCCCAGTTCGCGGCGAGCCTGCCGTTCCAGTTCGGCTCCCTGTACGTGCCGGTCGTGGGCGGGCCGACGACGTACGGCGTCCTGACCATCCTGCGGCCCTCGGCCTCGGACGCCACCGAGGTCCTGCCCGACCGTGACCGTATGGCGCAGCTGGCTGAGGACCTGGGTCAGGCCCTGTGGAAGCTGGAGGAGGACGGCGAGCCCCACATCGCCTGGGACGGCGAGCCGCTCTGCGTACGGCCGCCGGCCACGCATCCGCCCGCCGGGCGCATCGGACGGTTCACCTGGGATCCGGCGTCCGACGTGGTGACCGCGGACAGCCGGCTGCACGCCCTGCTCGGTGTGGCGCCGGGCAGATGCACGGACACCCCGCAGGCGCTCGCGGACGCCGTGGCCGCCGCCGACTCCCATCAGATCCTGACGGCCTTGACGGAGACCGCCGCGGGCAGACCGCCGCCCCTCCCCCTGCCGGTGCACGCGTCCGACGGGAGCCTGCGGCTGCTGGAGCTGTGGAACCCGGAGGACACGGCCGTGTCGCCCGGGCCGTGCGCGGTCCGCGGCCTCGTCCTCGACCCGGACATCGGATCGGCGGCGGACGGCGCGGCCGACCTGCTTCCCGAGGGGGTCTTCTGCCTCGACCGCCTGGGGCTCATCGTCTACGCGAACGAGCAGGCCGCCCGGCTCCTGGGCCGCCCGCGGACACGGCTCCTGGGCCGTCCCCTGGGCGAGGAGGTGCCGTGGCTGGAGCGCTCCGCCTACGAGGACCATCTGCGCGAGGCCCTGCTGTCGCTGGAGCCGGTGCACTTCCACGTCGTACGTCCCCTGCGGTACGGCGAGGACGCTCCCCCGGAGTTCCACGGGGGCGGTGACTGGCTGGCGGTCTCCGTCTACCCCGGACCCGACATCCTGACCTGCACCGTCGTGCCCGCCAACCGGGTGGCCGACCCGGCTCCCGGCCTCGCGCCCCCGCCCGAGGGGCCCTCGGCGGACGGTGTGCCCCGGCCCGACGGGGCCGCCGCCAAGGTCACCTCCATGGCACCGCTGTACCGGCCGATCGTCCTCGCGATCGCGCTGACCGAGGCGGTCACCGCACGCCAGGTGTCCGCGGTCGTCATGCAGGAACTGCTGCCCGCCTTCGGGGGCGGCCGGCTCGCCATCTATCTGCTCCAGGACCGGCACCTCTACCTGGCCTGGGAGACGGGCTTCCCCCAGGGGTTCCTCGCGCCGTTCGAAGGCGTCGGCCTCGACGCGCGGCTGCCGGGCGTGGAGACCCTCACCAGTGGCCGCCCGCTGTTCTTCGAGTCGATGCAGCAGCTCGCGACCGCCTACCCGGGCGTCCCCCTCGACGCGACCGAGGGCTCCCGCGCCTTCCTGCCCCTGATCGCCTCCGGGCGTCCGGTCGGCTCCTGCATCCTGGGCTTCGACCGCCCCCGGGGCTTCAGCACCGAGGAGCGCACGGTGCTGACGGCCCTCGCCGGGCTGATCGCGCACGCCATGGAGAAGGCCCAGCGGTACGACACCGAGGCCGCCCTCGCCCGAGGACTGCAGCAGGCCCTCCTCCCCCGACGCCTCTCCGCCCACCCGCGGGTGGAGACCGTCGGGCGCTATCTGCCGGGCACGCGGGGGATGGAGGTGGGAGGCGACTGGTACGACGTCGTCGAGTCGGGCGACGGGCTCGCGCTGGTCATCGGGGACGTCCAGGGGCACGGCGTCCAGGCCGCCGCCACGATGGGCCAACTGCGCAGCGCCGTCCGGGCCTTCGCGCTGGGCGACCGGCCGCCGGACGAGGTGATGAGCGGCACCAACCATCTGCTGATCGACCTCGATCCCGGGCTGTTCGCCAGCTGCTGCTACCTCCGTCTCGATCCGCTCACCGGTCAGGCCCGGATCGCCAGGGCCGGTCATCCGCCGCCGATCCTGCGCTTCCCGGACGGCCGCACCCACGTCCTGGAGATCCCCGGCGGTGTCGTGCTCGGGGTCGATCCGAGCGCCCAGTACCCGGTGACGGAACTGCAGCTGGAGCCCGGCGCCATCCTCGCCCTCTACACGGACGGCCTGGTCGAGACGCCAGGCGTCGACATCGACGAGGGGATCACCGCGCTGCGCGTCGCCCTGGCCCGGGCGGGCTCCCCCGCCGGCCGCCCGGGCGGCCGGTCGCTCGCGGGGGTCGCCGACCGGCTCACCGCGAAGGCCCGCCACGTGGCCAACCGCCCGGACGACATAGCGCTCCTGCTAGCCACCCGCCGCCCGAAGCCCGACCGCAACCGCTGACCTCGGACCTCTGACCTCTCGAACGCCACCGCTGACCGTCCGACCGCCCCGTCGCTGACCGCGCGGTCACCGGCGCCGGGACCCGGGCCTCATCGGCGCGGCGGGCCCGTCGTCGCGCGGCCGAGACGCACGGGGACTCCCGGTGAGTACAGCACGCTCACCGGGTCCCCGGTCGGCGCGGGCAGACCGGCCGAGGCGACCAGGTTCTCCTCGCACTCGACCAGCGTCGCGCGGTGCAGCGGCCAGCGCGGATGGTCGTTCGGCAGGAACCCGGCGTCGCCGGAGAACGGCTTGTGCATGCCCCACCGGGCGGTCAGGAAGTGTTCGAGGCCGGTCGGCTCCGCGATCCGCTCCCCCGGCCTGACGACCAGGCGGCTGTACGCGTCCCGTGGGCCCGGCAGGCGCCGCGCGCTGGTGTAGCCGACCGTGTCCCGGCCGGTCCGTACGGACATGCGGGACCACACGTACGGCAGGCGGAATCCGAGGCGGCCCAGGAGCACGGGGACGAGCCGGGAGGCGTCCATGGACCGGAAGACCACGCCGCGCCGCCCGTAGGCGTCGACCGAGTACAGCCGCACGTTGGTCTCCGGGAACGAGCCGAAGTACGGCACGCCGGGCAGCCCCAGCCAGCCCACCCGGTGCATCCGGAAGGCGACCAGGCCGACGTAGGTGACGCCGTCGAAGGTGTCGGGGACGGTTCCCGCCGGCAGCAGCCCCGCCACGGCCGCCGGGTCCGCGGCCCAGTGCACGAAGGTCAGGTCCAGCCACTGCTGGGTGAGCAGGGGGCGGCGCAGGACGACCGGGGCGTCGGGCGTGATGGGTTCCGGCGCGGACGAGGTGATCGACACGGGCGTCAGCATCGCAGGACCCTGGCCCGGGCAGGGCGGGAACCCGTGCCGTGTGACGCGTCTGGCACGGGAGGGCGAGGCGGAGGAGGGCCGGGTCAGACGTCGGTGGGCAGACCGCTGACCTCGGCGATGCCGCGCAGTTCCTCGTCCTGTCGCTGGCGCTCACCGATGAAGTCGGCGATCTCCTGGCACCGGGCGGGATCGGCGGCGGTGCCCGAGTCCGTCACGACCCTGACGGGTCCGCCCTCCTCCGTCTCGATCTCGACGATCTGGTTGTCCATGCGCCCGGTGACGGCGACGGCCACGACGAGGGACGCCTCGTCACGGACCTCCTGCGAGACCTTGGAGCCCTCCTCGCCGTCGAGGCTCAGCTCGATGGGTCCGGCGCGTTGCTCCTGCATCGCTTCGAGGACGGGTTCGACCATGCGCAGCAGCATCGCGTAGTCCGTGGGGTTCATACGGACACGCAGCAGATCGAGGTAGAGGTCGACGGGGCGGCTTTCCGGCGGGAACTCTGATTCAGTCATGGGACTCGACTTCCCCAATGTGGGCAATGTGATCGCATCTGCGTCCAGAATGGTGGATCTCAGCGCTCACCGCCGCTCGAAACTCCCGCCCCTCGCACATACGTGCGTTTCAGCCGGTCTACGCGCCCCGGCGGATCCGGGCGGCCTTGCGGGCCTCCGCCGTCTGACGGGCCTCGGCCGTCCTGCGGGACTCACCGCCGGACCGGCCGGGGCGGGTGCCCATGCCGCGGAAGGGGGCGCCGCCGCGCGGAGGACGCTCCGCGGTCTGGCCGCTCCCGGCGACGGGGACGCCGGAGGGCTTCTGCGCGCCGGTGATGCGGCTCAGTTCGGCCTCTCCGGAGCGGACCTGGGTGACCTGGGGGCGGATACGGGCGTCGGACATCAGACGGGTCATCTCGCGGCGCTGGTTGGGCATGACCAGCGTGACGACGCTGCCGGACTCGCCCGCCCGGGCGGTACGGCCGCCGCGGTGCAGGTAGTCCTTGTGGTCGCCGGGCGGGTCGACGTTGACGACGAGGTCGAGATCGTCGACGTGGATGCCGCGGGCGGCGACGTTGGTCGCCACCAGCACGGTGACCGCGCCGCTCTTGAACTGGGCCAGGGTGCGGTTGCGCTGCGGCTGCGACTTGCCGCCGTGCAGGGCCGCGGCCTTCACCCCGCTGCCGAGCAGGTGCTTGGTGAACTGGTCGACGGCGTGCTTGGTGTCGAGGAACATCAGCACGCGTCCGTCGCGGGCGGCGATCTCCGTGGCGGTGGCGTACTTGTCGGCGCCGTGCACATACAGCACGTGGTGCTCCATCGTGGTGACGGCGCCGGCCGACGGGTCGACCGAGTGGACCACCGGGTCGTGGAGGTAGCCGCGGACCAGGAGGTCGATGTTGCGGTCCAGGGTGGCGGAGAAGAGCATCCGCTGGCCGTCGGGCTTGACGAGGTCGAGGAGGGTGGTGACCTGGGGCATGAAGCCCATGTCGGCCATCTGGTCCGCCTCGTCCAGGACCGTGATGCCGACCCGGTCCAGACGGCAGTCCTTGCGTTCGACGAGGTCCGTGAGACGGCCGGGGGTCGCGACGACGACCTCGGCGCCGGTGCGCAGCGCGCCGGCCTGCCGGCCGATCGACATACCGCCGACCACGGTGGCCATGCGCAGCTTCAGCGCCCGGGCGTACGGCGTGAGCGCGTCGGTGACCTGCTGGGCCAGCTCGCGGGTGGGGACGAGGACCAGGGCGAGCGGCTTCTTCGGCTCGGCGCGCCGGCCGGCCGTGCGGGCGAGGAGGGCCAGCCCGAAGGCGAGCGTCTTGCCCGAGCCGGTGCGGCCACGGCCCAGCACGTCGCGGCCCGCGAGGGAGTTGGGCAGGGTGGCGGCCTGGATCGGGAAGGGCTCCTCCACGCCGAGGCCGGTGAGGGTCTCCAGCAGCTCGGCGGGCAGGCCCAGTTCGGCGAAGGTCGACACCGCCGGGAGGGCGGGGGTGAGGGTGGTGGGCGCTGCGAACTCACCCTGGACGGGCGCGGGCCGCCGCCCGCTGCCGCCGGAGCGGCCGACGGGGCGCCCCTGGCCCTGCGAGCGGGACCGGCCGCCGCGGTCGGAGCCGCCGAAGCCGTCCTTCCGGTTGTTTGAGAAACGATCATTCGTACGAGCTGAGCGGTTCATGAAGAACCTTCCTCGATATGGCACGTATCGAGGAATTCTCGGCATGGTACGAGCCGAACGAATTGCAAGAACGAGCCGGATGCAAATAAAAGCGGGCCTGCCCAGCCGACTCGGCACACCGGGAAACGGTGTCGGGCGGCGGGAATCCCCGGAATGGAGACCGGGGCGGATGAAAGGGCCGGATCAGGGGTGCGGAGCACTCGTGCACCGGACCGGCCGTCGGTGGGCCCGCGGGGTGTTCCCCCAGGCCTTTGAAAAAGCAACAAGCTGGGGCCCCACCGCTAAGTGGGACCCCAGCCGCTGTACGCGCTAGAGCATCAGGCAGGAACGATGTTCTCCGCCTGCGGGCCCTTCTGGCCCTGCGTGACGTCGAAGGTCACCTTCTGGCCTTCCTGGAGCTCGCGGAAGCCCTGGGTGGCGATGTTCGAGTAGTGGGCGAAGACGTCGGGGCCGCCGCCGTCCTGCTCGATGAAGCCGAAGCCCTTTTCCGAGTTGAACCACTTCACGGTTCCACTAGCCATGTCATATCCCTTTCGGGGCAGTACCCGGGGGCCCGCACTGTGTGGACCCCTGTGACGCCGCAATTGACCCCGTCCGGAATGGAACGCCGGAAATACAAAAGTGCCCGACGAATACGAATTCGCCTGCGGCACTTGAAGTGTGCGGGAACTACAACTGCAACTGGATCAAGACTATCACGGAGGGCCCACCAGGCAACGGCAAGGCCGCGCCCCCGGAAAACCGTTACCTACCGGCTTCGGGCCCTTCCGAAACCCTTGCGGGAGCGCTCCGCACGAAGCGGGTGGTGAGGTCCGTGCAGGACTATGGAAACTGACGACTCGTCAGGTTACGCTCCGCGCATGATTCCCACGGTGGTCTGGGGTACCGGCAATGTCGGCCGCGCCGCGATCCGTGCGGTCGAGGCGCATCCGGCGCTCGATCTCGCGGCCGTGCTCGTCCACAGCGCCGACAAGGTCGGGCGCGACGCGGGCGACCTCGGCGGTCTCGGCCGGGGCCTCGGTGTCGCGGCGACCGACGACATCGACGCCGTACTGGCCGGGGCCCCCCGGGCCGTCGTGTACGCGGCCTCGGGCGACATCCGGCCCGACGAGGCGCTGGCCGACATCGGCCGCGCGATCCGCGGCGGCGCCGTGGTCGTCACCCCGTCGCTCTATCCGCTCTACGACCAGCGCAACGCCCCGCCCGAGTTCCGTGACCCGGTGCTGGCGGCCGTCGCGGACGGCGGCGGGTCGCTGTTCGTCTCCGGCGTCGACCCCGGCTGGGGCAACGACGTCCTGCCCCTGCTGATGAGCGGTCTCGGCACGGTCGTCGACGGCATCCGCTGCCAGGAGATCTTCGACTACTCCACGTACGAGCAGGAGGAGTCGGTGCGGTTCCTGGTCGGGATGGGGCAGCCGATGGACTACGAGCCGCTGATGCTCGCCCCGTCGATCCCGACCATGGTGTGGGGCGGGCAGATACGGCTGATGGCCCGGGCGCTGGGTGTCGAGATCGACGAGATCCGCGAGACCCTGCAGCGCCGCCCGCTCGACACCACGGTGAGCACCCGGACGATGGGCGAGTTCGAGGCCGGCACCCAGGGCGCGGTGCGGTTCGAGGTGCAGGGGGTCGTCGAGGGCGAGCCCCGGATCGTGATCGAGCACGTCACCCGGATCCATCCGTCCTGCGCGCCGGACTGGCCGGTTCCGCCGAACGGCGACGGGGCCCACCGCGTGATCATCGAGGGCCGTCCGCGGATCGAGATCACCGTCGAGGCGACCGACG
Organism: Streptomyces sp. NPDC060205; assembly: GCF_042728395.1. Lineage (NCBI taxonomy): Bacteria > Bacillati > Actinomycetota > Actinomycetes > Kitasatosporales > Streptomycetaceae > Streptomyces > Streptomyces sp. NPDC060205. Next base: position 11,081 of record NZ_JBHWZP010000104.1, on the reverse strand, counting down.
AGGGCGAGAACCGGTCCGCGGGCGGGAACGCCACGGCGGTCGGCCGGCTGGTGGGCGCGATCGAGTGGCTGGTGGCCGCGGAGCCCGGACTGTACGACGCGCTCGACGTCCCGCTGCGACCGGCGGTCGGACGGCTCGGCAGGAAGTGACACCGCGCAGGCGAAGGAGTCCCGGATGAACGTCGACATTCCCGAGGGCAGGAACGCGATCGAGTACGTCTGGGGCGAGATGGTCCCCGGCATCGGGCCCGCCGCCGCGGACTTCTCGCTGGCCGTCTACGCCCATACGACCCTGGGGCTGCGTGAGTTCGAGGCCGCGCGGCTGCGGATCGCGCAGATCAACGGCTGTCTCTTCTGCCTCGACTGGCGGACCGAGCGGGACGGGCTCAAGGTCGAGGAGGAGTTCGCCGACGCGGTGGCGAAGTGGCGTACGACCGACGCCTTCGACGAGCGCACCCGGCTGGCCGCCGAGTACGCGGAGCGGTACGCCCTGGACCATCACGGCCTCGACGAGGAGTTCTGGGACCGGATGACCGCGCACTACGGCCAGGCCGAGATCGTGGAGCTGACGATGAGTCTGGGGTCGTGGCTGGCGTTCGGGCGCCTCAACCGCGTCCTGGGGCTCGACGCCATGTGCGTACTGCCGGGGCACTGAGCCGGGGCGGCACGCCGGTCCGGGGCCGTCCGGCGAGGCCGGGCGGCCCCGGTGGCGTGTCCCGTCCGTCGCTACAGGTCGGCGGTGATGATCGTCTCGATGTTGCGTTCGGCGAGCGCCGTGATGGTGACGAACGGATTGACGCTGGTGTTGCCCGGGATGAGCGCGCCGTCGATGACGTACAGACCCGGATGTCCGTGCAGGCGGCCGTAGTTGTCCGTCGCCTTGTTGAGCACCGCGCCCCCGAGGGGGTGGTACGTGAGGTGGTCGCCCCAGATCTTGTAGGTCCCGAACAGGTCGGTCCGGTAGATCGTGCCCTCCTTGGCGTTGATCTTGTCGAAGATCGTCTTGGCCATGTCGATGGACGGCTGCTTCCAGGCGGTCTGCCAGTTGAGGTCGACGTTGCCCGTCCCCGCGTTGTACGAGAACTGGGCGCGGTTCGGGTTCTTGGTGATCGACAGATAGAAGGAGGCGTAGGTCTCGATGCCGATGGGCAGGGGGGCCACCTCGGCGAACGCGCCGCCCGCGGCCCAGTTGTCGATGCCGGAGCACGGGATGGACGACTGCACGGCGCCGGTGGGGTCCCACAGGTGGTTGGCGCGCCCGCACATCACGTTGCCGTTGTCGCCCCAGCCCTTGCCCACCTCGCTGTTGAGGCCGGGCAGGGCGCCGGTGGCCTTCAGCCGGACCAGGAGCTTGCTGGTGCCGACGCTGCCGGCCGCGAAGAACACCCGGTCCGCGGTGACGGTCTTGGTGGCCGTGGTGGTGCCGGTGGTGGTGAGCTGGTCGATGACGACCGTGTAGCCGCCGCCGGACGCCGGGGCGACCGAACGGACCTTGTGCAGGGGTGAGATGGCGACCCGTCCGGTCGCTTTCGCCTGCGCGAGATAGGTCTTCTGCAGGGACTTCTTGCCGTAGTTGTTGCCATAGAGGATCTCGCCCGCGAGCGCGGACTTCGGTACGGTCCCGGCGGCCTCCTGCTCCATGTAGTCCCAGTCGTACACGTCGGGCACGAAGACGAACGGGAAGCCCGAACGCTGCGCGTGCTTACGGCCGACCCGCGCGTACTGGTAGCAGTCGGCGGTCTCGAACCAGGTCGGGTCGACCGTGCCGACGCCGAGGCCCGCATTGGCGCGCGGGTAGTAGACGGAGTACATCTGCGCGGCGTCGACCGACGGCAGGACGGCGGCGAAGTTCTCCCGCTTCGGAGTGACCGCCATGCCGCCGTTGACCAGCGAACCGCCGCCGACGCCGCGGCCCTGGTAGACGATGATGCCGCCCATCTCCTCGGCGTCCAGGATGCCGGTGTAGCGGGGGACGTCCTTGTCGATGGGGAAGCCCAGGAAGTTGCTGAGCGGCTGCTTCGTCCTGGTCCGCAGCCAGTAGGACCGGTAGTCGGGGCTCGTCGTGTTGGCGAAGATCTTGCCGTCGGAGCCGGGGGTGTCCCAGGCCATGCCCATCTCGATCATGTGGACGTCGACGCCTGCCTGGGCCAGGCGCAGAGCGGCCACCGAGCCGCCGTAGCCGGTACCGATCACCAGGGCGGGCACGTGCGCCCCCGGTTCGATCACCGCCGCCGCGGCCGGGGCGGCGGCGTGCGCCGGGGTCAGCTGCCCGGCGAGTGCGGCCGAGCCAAGAAAAGAACCAGTTCCAGTGATGAATCTTCGCCGGGACACACCTCTCAGGCCCGTCCCACGTGGGGAATCGTCGTTCATGCGCGGCTCCTCACTCTCCATAGAGTGAAACGGGTTCTACTGGCACCCCCGTGAGAAGTCACGCCATACCCTGAGGTAACTTTCGAACGATCACATACGGGGCATCACGCATCGCGCGCCCCGTGCTTGACGGGGCGTCACGTCTCGCGCAGCAGCCGCCTGGCGGTCAGCGCGAGGCTGAACTCGACCATGTCCGCCGGGCGGGCGAGCGAGCGCCCGGTCAACTGCTCGCAGCGCTTGAGCCGGTTGAGGACGGTGTTGCGGTGGCAGTACAGCCGGGCACTCGCCCGCTGTGCCGAGCCGTCGCAGTCGAGCCACGCGGCCAGCGTGTCCAGCAGGATGTCGCGGTCGGACGGCTCCAGACGCAGCAGCGGCCCGAGGACCCGCTCGGCCAGCGCGCCGCCCAGCTCCGGGCACGACATCACGAGGGCGGCGGGCAACTGTTCGGTCAGCCGTACGGTGCCGCCGTCGTCCGCGCACATGCCGAGGGCCATGTCCGCCAGCCTGCGGGCGTCGCCCACCGCGGCGAGGCCCGCCACGACGGGTCCGATGCCGACCCTCGTCCCCGCGGGCGCGTTCAGCCCCACCGCCGGCTCGTCCTGACCGCCGTCCCCGTCGCCCACCAGGACGATGCAGTGGTCGACCTCCACCCCCGTGTGCCAGTACACGCGGGCCCCGGCCGGGACGACCGCGCCGGGCACGGAGGTGCGGCCCGCCTGACGTCCGCCCGCGACGGCGATCACGGCGTACCGGCCCTGTTCCGGCAGGTCCAGGGCCTCGGCCGTCTCGGCGACGTCCGCGATCCGGCTCGTACCGTCGAGGAGGGCGGCGGTCAGCAGGCGCACCCGGTGTTCCTGGCGCCAGGCGTGCTGGCGCTCGACCTTGCGGTACACGTCCGCCACGAGGGTGCAGTGCTCGTCGACGAAGTTCCATACGTCGGCCGCCACATGGACGAGCAGGCGGACGTCCTCGGGGGCGGTCCGTGAGGTCTCCTCGACCAGCGACTGCCAGATCAGGGAGCCGCCGAGCCGGAAGGCGTGCAGCAGCGCGTCCAGGGGCAGCCCCTGTTCGGCACGCGAGGCGCCGATCTTCCAGGAGCAGCGCAGTGCGGCGTCCCGGGCGCTGCGCGGATCGAGCAGGGAGCCGACGCTGTGCCGCAGCGAGCGGTGCACCTCCTGCCAGGTGCCCACGGGATCGCTCTCCAGGGTGCTGCGGTAGGCGGGTTCCCGTTCCCGCAGCGCGGCCACGAGCCGGTCGGTCAGCTCGGGGAGGTTGTTCAGGAGGACGCGGGCCGAGCGGTGCAGTACGCGCAGGGCGTCGGCGTCGATCAGCGAACGGACCTTCGGCGCGCGCGCCGGCGCGGTGGACGGCGGTCCGTGACCCAGCTCGGCTCGGGACCGTACGGCTTGCTGCATCGCGTTCTCCCGGGGCGTCGGCTCGGCTGCTCCGTAGAATGACATACCGTCCAGTCGGTCCCTAGGGTTCTGCGTCGTTCTTTTCCACAGGCTCGTCACAGGAGCCCGCGTGGCCCGGGGTTTCAGGGGCATCCGGAAGCCGAACGGGAGGAGATGTGTCATGCATCTGGCACGTGGAGGCGGCGCGGACCCGGAGGGCTGGCTCTGGGCCCTGGGCGCCCTCGCCCTGTACGCGCTGATCAGCTATGCGCTGGCTTACCGGGCGCGCGCCCGGCGCGGCTCCGGGCATCCGGCCCACGACGCCCTGCACGACCTCAAGGACCGGGAGGAGCCGCAGACGCCCGGGCAGCGTTTCGTGAGCCGCACGATCATGCTGTGCGGCGGGGTCGTGACCGGTCTGGTCGCCTTCGCCACCTCGGGCGTGGCGCGTGTGGTGGCGGTCGCGGTCACCGCGCTGGTGGCGGTCTCCGTATGGGCGTACTACGACCACCGGACCGAGAATCCGGCGGTTCGGCGGCGCTGACGTGGCGCCGGGCACCGCTGCCGCCGAGGGCCCGGCGTCGGCCCGCGGGTCAGGGGCCGGGGCCCGGGTCCGGTTCCACGGCGTCGGTGATGCCGGCGCGGGCGGCTTCGAGCTGGGCGGCGAAGGCGACTCCGAGGAAGAGCGCGACCGCGGTGAGGTTGGCCCACAGCAGCAGGGCGACGAACGCGGTGAGGGGACCGTAGACGGCACCGAACGATCCGCTCCTGGCGACGTACAGCGCCAGCAGCCAGGTGGCCGCCACCCACAGCACCAGATGGACGGCCGAGCCGAAGGCCAGCCAGGTGTAGCCGGGCTGGTCCCGGCGCGGCGCCCAGCGGAAGATCACCGCGGAGGCGACCCACACCAGCACCACGCCCAGGGGCACTTCGAGCGGTCCCCACCAGTCGAGGCTGTCCCGGGACCAGCCGAAGGCCTCCACCACCGACTCCCCCACCGCGTCACCGGCGACCAGGACGAGGAACCCCAGCACGAGGGGCATGCCCGCGGTGAGGGCGAGGAGCAGCGAGCGGCCGTACTTGACCAGGAACGGCCGGTCGCGCTCGATGCCGTATATCCGGTTGGCGCCCCGCTCGACCTGGCCCATCGCCGAGGCCAGGTTGAGCACGGCGAAGGCCAGGCCCAGCCACATCGCGAGGGCGCCCCAGATTCCGGATCCCGCGCTGCGGGCCGTCTTGTCCAGGGCCTCCTCGACCAGATCGGCGCTGGCACCGGGCACGATCCGGCCGAGGGTCAGCTCGATGATCCGGCCGATGCTCTCGGTGTGGACGGTCGTGGCGACCCCCACCAGGGCGATGGTGAACGGCACCATGCCGAGGACCACCTGGAAGGCGAGGGAGCGCGCGTTGGTGAAGCCGTCGGCGTAGCGGAAGCGGGAGAACGCGTCCACCAGGAGGCGCCGGCCTCCGTAGCGGCGCAGCGCGGTGAGTGCCTCGTCGCCGGAGAGTTCCTCCCCGATCATGTCCCGGGTCTGCGGGACGTGCACGGCGGTACCCATCGCGTCTGTCTCCTCAAGTCGTCCGTCCGGCGACCGGAGCCGAACGGCAGATGATCGCACACGTATCCGGCCACGTCCGGAACGGGCCGTGTCCCGGCCGGTTGCGTCATCATGGGGCCGACGCCGTCCGGGGCGCGGAACCCACCGGGCTCCAGCGCCCCCAGTACCCCCACCACAGCGGAGTCGCACCTGCATGGGAACCATCGACGTATCGCCCCGCGCCCGCTCGGAGCGGGTCTCGTGAGCGCGGCCCGCATTCCAGGGCTGATCCTGCCCGTCGCCTTCTTCGTGGCCTTCGTCGCCGCGGGTGTCTGGTACTGGCGTCACCGCGGCGACTGAGGCCGGGCCCCGGTCCCTGCCGCCGGGTCAGGCGGCGTACCGGCGGATGCTCGTGAGGAGGTCGTCGATGCTCTGCGGGGTCGTCGCGAAGGAGGTGACGAAGCGGACGACGCCGGGCGCCCAGCGGTCGTGGTAGAAGGCGTAGCCCTCGGCCAGCAGCCCCTCGATGACCTGCTGGGGCAGCCGGCAGAAGAGGATGTTGGCCTCGGCGGCACCGAGGAGGTCCACCTCCGGTATCGCCTTGACGCCGTCCTGGAGGCGGGCGGCCATGGCGTTGGCGTGGGTCGCGTTGCGCAGCCACAGACCGTCCGTCAGGTACGCGTCGAGCTGGGCGGCGTGGAAGCGCATCTTGGAGGCGAGCTGACCGGCCCGCTTGGCGCGGAAGCTCAGTTCAGGAGTGAGGGAGCGGTCGAAGACGACGATCGCCTCGGCGGTCATCGTGCCGTTCTTGGTGGCTCCGAAGGACAGCAGGTCGACACCGGCCCGCCAGGTCAGCTCGGCCGGGGTGGCGCCGAGGGCCGCGACGGCTCCGGCGAAGCGGGCGCCGTCCATGTGGAGGCGCAGGCCCGGCTCCTTGGTGATCGAGCCGAGGGTGCGCAGTTCGTCGAGGGAGTAGACGGAGCCGGTCTCGGTGGACTGCGTGAGGCTCACCACGGAGGGTTCGACGCTGTGCACGTCCCCGGCCTTGTTGCGGACGGCCGCGCGGAGTTCGGCCGCGTCGATCTTCGCGTCGTCGCCGCCGAGGGGGACGAGCTTGGCTCCCGCGGTGTAGAACTCCGGTGCCCCGCACTCGTCGTTGTTGATGTGGCTGTCGCGGTGGCACAGGACGCTGCCCCAGGGCGGGGTGAGCGCGGCCAGGCTCAGGGCGTTCGCGGCGGAGCCGGTGGAGACGATCAGGATGTCGACGTCGCGTTCGAAGATCTCGGAGAGCTTGCCGCGGACCCCGGCCGTGACGCTGTCGGAGCCGTAGGGCGAGGCCGGGCCCGCGGCGGCCCGGACCACCGCCTCGACTATCTCCGGGGAGGCGCCGGCGGCGTTGTCACTGCTGAACGTACGGGCGGCGGCGGTCGTGCTGGTGCTCATGCCGTGGGTCCTGACTTTCCGTTGGGTGGGGTGCTGGGGCGGGTCGCGCGCGCCGGGTCGGCGGCGGTGACGAGCTGGCGCAGGGCTCCGTAATAGACCTCGTGGTCGGTCAGGACGGGCAGGATCGCCGCCACGTCGCCGGTCAGCGCCGGGTAGTCCGCCGGGTCGAGGGAGGCCAGGGCGGTGCGGGTGAGCGCCTGGGTGGCCCTGGGATCGCGGTGGTCCACGAAACTCGCGCTGCCGAGGGTGAGCAGATAGATCCGCCGGTAGACGGTGATCGCCTCCCGGTGGGTCATCCCGGCCGCGAGGCTGTCGGCGAGCTGCGGCTCGACGAGGCGGGCCAGCAGGTGCGGGCCGAGCCAGGGGCGGGCGCCCCGCAGCGCGGCCAGGCCCGGGTGCGCCGACAGCAGGCGGTACAGGGCGGTGAACCGCGTCTCGGTGGCCTCGGCCCAGCCGGTGCCGGGCTCGATCTCGGGCAGCCGGGCGGCCAGGTGGTCGGTGCACAGGTCCAGCAGGCCGGCCAGATCGGTGCAGCGGCGCTGGAGGGAGGCGAGGGAGATGCCCAGCCGGGCGGCGAGCGCGCGGAAGGTCAGCGCGTCGGGGCCGGACTCGTCGACCAGGCGCAGCGCGGCCTCGGCGATCCGGTCGGGGGTCGCGCGGTCCAGGGACGGGGAGTTCCGTGGCATGCGTGTCAGTGTACGGTACGCCGTATCGCACGCGGGGCGCGGAGGTCACGCCCCACGCAGGTGACCCGGTCGCCTCCCCCCAGGGGCGACCGGGCCACGGCGTACAAGTGCGGTGCACCGCCCCGGCACGGGCCGGCGGTTGACCGCCCGTGCCGGGGTTCGTTCACAGGTTCCGCGGGGGCGTCGTGAACGATTCGTCGAAGTCCTCCTCCCGGACCACGCTCAGGGCCCAGATGATGAAGCCCGAGAAGGCGATCATCACGATCGACCAGACCGGGTAGTACGGCATCGAGAGGAAGTTGCCGATGATGATGAGCCCGCCGATGACCATGCCGGCGACCCTCGCCCAGGTCGACGCCTGGAAGAGTCCGATGCTGACGATCACGGCGACGGCGCCCAGGGCGAGGTGGATCCAGCCCCATGAGGTCAGGTCGAACTCGAAGATGTAGTTGGGTGTGTTGATGAAGAGGTCGTCCTCGGCGACCGCCATGATCCCCCGGAGTATGTCGAGCACACCCGCGATCATGAGCATGATGGCCGCGAAGATCGTCAGGCCTTCGGCCCAGTGCCGTTTGGCCGAGTGCTGCGTGTGGCCGGCGTGTGTCGCAGTCATACCGATGCCTCGTCTCAGTGTCGTGCGTTGCCGTCAGCGACCGGCCGCCGAATGCGTGGCGCCCGTCCGTCCCGAGGTGCCGGAGCCGCTCAGCACCAGCTCCTTCGCCCGGTGGAACTCCTCCTCGGTGATGTCACCGCGGGCCTTGATCTCGGACAGCCTGGCGAGTTCGTCGACGCTGCTCGGCCGGTCCGCGCCACGGGCGGTCTCCCGGACGTACGAGTCGAAGGCCTGCTGCTGCGCACGCGCCTGCGCCACCTCGCGGTGGCCCATGTTCTTGCCCCGCGCGATCACGTAGACGAAGACGCCGAGGAACGGCAGGAAAGCCACGAACACCAGCCAGCCGGCCTTGGCCCAGCCGCTCATGTCGTCGTCCCGGAAGATGTCGACGATGATCCGGAACAGCAGCACGAACCACATGATCCACAGGAAGAAGACCAGCATGGACCAGAAGACGCTCATGAGCGGATAGTCGTAGGCGAGGTACATGACTTTCCTCCGTCCTGGGCGTGTGCCCAGCCGTTTTCCACCATTTTCAGCGTGCCCGGGTCAAAGCGCCAACGGCCTCACCCGGAGCGGGTGAGAGGACCGCCGCGCACGGCTCGGGGCGGGGTCGCGGGGTGTACGGCCACGGTTCACGGGACGGCATGACCGGAGGCCGAGCCGTCCCCGGACGGGGTGGAGGCCGCGACGGCGACGAGCACCGCCACCGTCGCCAGTGCCACCAGGACCAGGACGAGGACGAGCGCCACGGAGCCGACCGTCGGGTGGTTCCACAGGACGAGGGCCAGGGCGCCCGCCCCGATGACGGTGCCGGTGACCCACGACCGGCGGGCGGCCAGCCCCCGTCCCACGGGACCGACGCGCATACCCGCCCGGCTCAGCCCCCGCCCCGCCGCACCGGCGCCACGGCGGACCCCGTTCCGCAGGCCGACGGCCACCCGCCCGGGTCCGTACAGATACGCGGCGAGTGCCGTGATCACGGCGACGACGAGCAGGGTGCGCGTGCTGTCGCGCAGGAAACGGACGAAGGTGTCGAAGACCGCCGCGGCGGCGTCCGGAGGCAGTGTGGCGACCGGGACCGTGTCCAGGTACACCCGGCGCACGGCCAGCAGTGCGATGAGCAGCGCCACCATCATCAGACCGATGCCGACCGCCGTGATCAGCAGCATCAGCCGGTGTCCGGGAGCGGTCCACACGGCCAGGGCAGCGAGGGCGATGGTGAGCACGGGCAGCCAGGTGCCGACGATGTTCAGCACCCGCATCGCGTCCTGCGCCCTGGCCAGCTCGGCGGTCCGGAACAGGGTCACGGTCCGGTCGCTGTCCGGGATGAGGGCGGCCCGCTCGAAGCCCTGGTCCACGAGGCGTTCACGCACCTGGTCCACCACGGCTCCGATGTCCAGCTCGACGGCGTCGTCCGTCGCGCGCAGCGCGCCCTTGCGTTCCCCGGTGAGCATGCGCAGCACGGCGGCGTGCGCCCGCCGGTTGGCTCCTTCCCACACCTGCTGGAAGAGGTCGCTCGTGACCACGCGTTCGACGTTGCGCCGCACGACGGTCCGTACCGCCGAGGTCAGCGGACCGTTGAGGGCCTCGGCGCCCGCCACCACGCGCGGTGGGGCGTCGGCGTCCGCGAGGACCTTCGTGAGCGAGGCCGTCACCGCCTCGACGTCCACCTGCTCCACCACGCGGGCGGTCAGCCGGTTGATGACGACCTTCTGCACGGCCGGGTCCGAGGCCAGGGGGGCGACGGTCTCCACGTACCGGTCGGTGTCGGAGACCGTGTCCTGCACCCACGCCGAGACGACCGCCAGGGGTGCGAGGAGGAGCGCCACCAGGAGGAGGACCGAGGCGCCCAGCCGGCGGGTCCGCCGGTGGCGCAGGGTCGCGGACCGGCGCAGCCGCTCGTACTCCGAGCGTTCCTCGGCGCTCAGGACACGACCGGTGTCCTCGGCTCCGCCGGAGGGGGACGGTACGGCGTTGCCGTCCGGGACGTCGGGGGCCATGGCTCCTCCTCGGAAGGGGTGCGCCCCGGCAGCGACGCGCTGCCGACGGGTGACGGAAGCTCCGGGCGGGTCAAGGGGCTGCGCCGGGTCGCGAGGGCTGGGACCGGCGCCGAAGAGGGCAGGGAGGTGTCAGTCGGTCCCGGCGGGTTTCGCGGGCGCTGCGGGGCTCGCGGGGTCCGTGTAGGCGGTGGGGCCCGCGGGCTCCGTGTAGGTCGTGGGTCCGGTGGGGTTCGCCGGCTCGGCCGCTCCGGACTGGGCGGGCGTGCTCGTGGCACGCTCCTTGCCGAAGGTGGCCCGCCAGGCGAAGGCGATCACCACCTCCACCAGTCCGAGCAGGACGAGCCACAGGCCGAGCAGCCGGGTCAGCGCCCGGGCCGACTCGGTCGGCAGCGCCAGCACCACGATCCCGGCGAGGATGCCGATCACGGCGGCGCCGAAGAGGAAGCCGCGGTGGGGCAGGCCCCTGGCGACGACGGCCGTGTAGAGGGTGAGGATGCCGGACACGAGCCAGACGACCCCGACGATCAGCGAGAGCGCGGCGATCGTCTGCAGCGGGTTCCGCAGGCAGAGCACCCCGGCGAGGACGTACAGCACCGCCAGGAGCAGTCCTGGCAGTCGTTCGCCGAGGTCGTCGCGGGCGAAGGACGCCACGAACCGGAAGCCCCCCGTCACCAGCAGGTAGAGCCCGATCAGGACCGCGAGGACGTGCAGCGTCTCGTCCGGCCAGACCAGCACGAGGATGCCCGGCACCAGGGTCGCCACCGCCGAACCGAGGATCCAGGTCCAGGAGTGCCCGAGCTTCGCCAGCACCTCCGCCGGATCGGCCGACGCTCCCTGGGCCGCCCCGTCGGAGCGGTGAGCCGGTCCGGAACGCGATGCCGGACCACGTGACACGGTCATGGCCTCTCCTCCTTGGCTCCTCCTCGCGCGGTCGGACAGCGCCGCGGACGGACCGCCGGCCGGGCGGTGCGCGGTGGATCGACCGTCAGCGTCGCGCCCTCCCGGTGGGGCGGGATCACCCCCGGCGGGTGATCC
>NZ_JBHWZP010000103.1:0-27872 GCF_042728395.1 Streptomyces sp. NPDC060205 | reverse complement strand
TAGGGGCGCGGGGAACTGCGCGGCCAGCCACAACGGACCCGCAGACGACAACGCACGTCAACCCCCACCCACCCCAGGGGCGCGGGGAACTGCGCGACTAGCCACGACGGGCCCGCACCCGACGGCGAGTCTCATGGGTCAAGTCTCCAGGTCGGGGAGTCGGGACGGGGCCGGGGAGATGCGTACTCCGTCGTGGTCGAAGACGAACAGGTGCGCGAGATCCACGAGCAGCGGCACCTGCATCCCAGGCCGCAGCGCATGATCCGGCGTCGTACGCACGATCAGATCCCCCGGCACCCGCGCGTCCGCCTCCGCCTCCGCCGCCACCGGCCCCGCCCCGACGTCCGCCGCATGTTCCAGCACCACGACGGGCCCGGCCCGCAACGCCCCCGCGGCCCGCCCCCGCAGCCGGTCGAGCACACCGCCCTCCCGGCGCCGTCGCCCACCCGCGCGAGCCACCGGCCGCGGCGCCTCCAGGTCCGGTACGAGCGCGGGCTGCGAGCCGGTGTTGAGGTGGACCAGCACCTCGTGCCCCTGGAACTCCACGTGCTCGACGAGCCCGCTGATCGCCACCTCCCCGGGCCGGGCCCGCGTGGGCCGGGCGAGGCGGACGGCCTCGGAGCGCAGCCCCACGATGACCTCGCGCCCCTGCTGCACCCGGAGCAGCCGGTGGTCCGGGGTCAGCGGTTCGGGCAGGACCAGCGACTGGCGGCCGAGGCCGATCGACATCGCCCCGTCGAGCGGGGCGAGGACGACACCCCGCAGGAGGTTGATCCTGGGGGTGCCGATGAAGGCGGCGACGAAGACGTTCTCCGGGAGGGCGTAGACCGTGCGCGGTGTCCCGAGCTGCTGGAGCACGCCACCGCGCAGCACGGCCACCCGGTCCCCGAGCGACATCGCCTCCGCCTGGTCGTGGGTGACGTACAGCGTGGTGACGTCCAGATCCCGGGTGAGCCGGGCGATCTCCGCCCGCAGATGGCTGCGGAGCTTGGCGTCCAGGTTGGCCAGCGGCTCGTCCATCAGGAAGGCGGAGGGGTGCCGGGCGATCGCCCGGCCCATGGCCACGCGCTGGCGTTCTCCGCCGGACAGCTGGTGGGGGAATCGGTCCAGGAGGTCCTCGATGCCGAGCATCCGGGCCGTGGCCTCGACCCGCGGGGACGGATCCCGGCCGGGTTCCTCGATGCGCAGGGGGAAGCCGATGTTCGCGCGGCTGCTCATGGTCGGGTAGAGCGCGTAGTTCTGGAAGACCATCGCCATGTGCCGCTCGGCGGGCGCGAGATGGTTGGCGTACTCCCCGTCGAGCCGCACCTCCCCCTCGGTGGGCTCCTCAAGGCCGGCGATCATGCGAAGCACGGTCGACTTGCCGCAGCCGGAGGGTCCGAGGAGCACCAGGAACTCGCCGGGCTCGATGTCCAGCGACAGCCGCTGCACCACGGGGACGTTCGGCGTGTAGGACTTGCTCACCTGGTGAAGAGAGACGGCACGTGGCATGGGACGTGACCCCCGGGGGCCCACGGGGCACCGATGCTCACGGTGCTCCGCGGCCTGACGGTTCGGACGGCCCGTACGGGTACGTACGAGACCTATGGGTCACGGAAGCTAACGGACCGCGCAGGCCCCGGGGAACCCTTTCAACACCTCGAATTCACCACCTCGAATCGCCGCAACTCAGGCGCCGCCGCGGCCCGTTCGGCGTTTCTCCAGTTCAGGGGAGGGCGCCGATTCGTCCGGGCCCGCGTCCGTTTCGGCTCCAGCGGCTCCAGCGGCTCCAGCGGCTCCAGGGGCTTCAGCGGCTCCGGACGGGCCGGGGCGGCCCTGTCGCAAACCCAGCCCCGAGGCGATCAGCAGCAGCGCCCCGAGCATCACGAACGGCGCGGCCACGCCCGCGACGCCGGCGATCAGGCCCGCGGTGGCGGGCGCGGCGACCTGCCCGAGCCGGTTGCCGGTCAGCCGCAGGGCGAGGGCGGTGGAGCGGGCGTCGTCGGGGGCGGCCTGGACGACCGTGGTCATCGACAGGGGCTGTCCGACGCCCAGGCAGAAGCCGAGCACCGCAAGGATCACGGCGAGCGCCCAGACGGGCACCGGCAGCGCGATCCCGGCGCAGAGCAGGGCCGCCAGCAGACAGGTCGTGGTGAGCAGCGCGGCCCGGCCCAGCAGCCGCAGCATGGGCGTCATCACCAGCCGGCAGGCGATGGTCGCCGCCGCGCGCAGGCTGAGCAGCAGCCCGATCACGGAGGGCGCGATGCCCCGGTGTTCGCCGACCACCGGCAGGTACGCGGTGAGGATGTCCGTCGCGGAGAGCACGGCGAGGCTGATGAAGATGCCCGCGGGCACGCCCCGGGTCCGCAGGATGCGGTGCACGGGCACGCGGTCACCCGGTCCCGTACGGGACATGGACGGCGTACGGTGCTCGATGCGCCACAGGGAGACGAACGAGAACGCGGCGACACCGGCCGCGACCAGCAGGGCGAGGGCGCTGGTGCCCGCCATGTCGGGGCCGCCGATCAGGGCGCCCGCGGCGATCGGTCCGACGAGCTGGCCGAGGGAGGCGCCGATGGTGAAGTGGCCGAAGTTGCGGTCCTGTTCGTGCGGCGCGGACTGGCGGGCCACGAGCGACTGGGCGCCGATCACGAAGGAGAGGTGTCCGAGGCCCATCACCCCGCTCCAGGCCGCCATCGCGGTGAGGGAGTCCGCCGTACCGCTGAGGGCGCAGCCCCCGGCGATGAGGACCACGCCCACGGGGAGCAGCGGGGCGCACCGGCCGTGGTCGGTCCTGCGGCCGAGCGGTACGGCGGCGAGGAGCGGCAGCAGCGCGTACACCCCGGCGATGACGCCGATCGCCCGCTCGTCGGCGCCCAGCGCGAGGGCCCGGTAGGAGACGGCGGGCCGTGCCATGGACACCGCCCCCTGCGCGAAGCTGAAGGCGATGACCAGGCGGAGCAGCCAGCCGCGGTTCCTGCCGGGCCTCATCGTGTCGTTCTCCATCGGATGGGTTCGGCCTGCCGGCCGGGCGTCGGGTGTTTCCGGATACGGGTCCGGGTCCGGACCCGTATCAGATGATGCCGAACAGGATTCCGGATCCGAGCACCACGAGTGACGTGAGGGCGGCCCACTTGACCACGAACTTGGTGTGGTCGCCGAAGTCGACCTTGGCCATGCCGACCAGCACGTACACCGCGGGGACCAGCGGGCTCGACATGTGCAGCGGCTGGCCCACGAGGGAGGCCCGGGCGATCTCCAGCGGCGAGACACCGTGCGCGGCACCGGCCTCGGCGAGGACCGGCAGGACGCCGAAGTAGAAGCCGTCGTTCGACATGAAGTAGGTCAGCGGCAGGCTCAGGGCGCCGGTGACGATCGCCATGTGCGGGCCCATGCCGTCGGGGATGCCGTCGACGAGCCACTTGGCCATGGAGTCGACCATGCCGGTGCCCTGGAGGACGCCGGTGAAGACGGCGGCGGCGAAGACCATGCCGGAGACGTTGAGGACGTTGTCGGCGTGTGCGGCGAGCCGCTCGCGCTGGTCCGGGATGTTCGGGAAGTTGACGGTCAGGGCGAGCGCCGCGGCGAGCAGGAACAGGACCGGGATCGGCAGCAGCTCCATGATCATGGCGGTGAGCAGGACGGCCGTGAGCAGCGCGTTGAACCAGTACAGCTTGGGGCGCAGGGTCGCGCGGTTCGGGTCGAGACCCTGGAGGCGTACGTCCTCCACGTCGTCCTCGTCGGATCCGCCCGCGGAGCCGACCGCCGCGCCGGTGCCGGAACCCGACCCGCCCGCGGTCTTGGTGAAGCGCACCTTGCCGTCACCGGAGCCGCCGGAAGCGCCGGAGGCCCCCGAGACACCCGCTCCCGCACCGACGAGCACCGTCTCGGTCCCGGTCTCCCGCAGCTCCTCCTGCTCCTCGCCCTTCTTCTCCTTCTCCAGGACGTCGGCCAGGCTCAGCACGCCGAGGCGCTTGCGCTCGCGCAGGCCGAGGACGTACGCGAGGCCGATGACGGCGACCAGGCCGACGGCGAGCGCCGGGATCATCGGGACGAAGATGTCGCCGGCGTCGAGCTTGAGCGCGGTGGCGGCGCGGGCCGTCGGACCGCCCCAAGGGAGGGTGTTCATCACGCCGTTGGCGGTCGCGGCGACACCGGTCATCACCACGAGGCTCATCTTGAGGCGCTTGTACAGCGGGTACATCGCCGAGACCGTGATCATGAAGGTGGTCGAGCCGTCGCCGTCCAGGGAGACGATCGCGGCGAGCAGGGCCGTACCGACGACGATGCGCATCGGGTCGGCCTTGCAGAACTTGAGGATGCCCCGGACGACCGGATCGAAGAGGCCGACGTCGATCATGACGCCGAAGTACACGATGGCGAACATGAGCATCGCGGCGGTGGGCGCGAGGGTGCCCACCCCTTCGATGACGTAGTCGCCGAGGTGGGCGCCTTTTCCGACGAACACACAGAACAGTGCCGGGATCAGCACCAGCGCCGCGATCGGCGACATCTTCTTCATCATGATCAGGACCAGGAAGGTCGCGATCATGGTGAAGCCGAGGATGGTCAGCATGAGTGGATACCTAACGTTCGCCCTTGAACTCCCACCAGGGACGGCGGTTCGAGTGACGTTAGGTCGGGCCGACAAGCCTTAACAAGATGTTGACACGAGAGCAATAAGCGCAAAACTCCTGGTCACAGCCGTTCACGGCGTGGGGCCCGCCGGCGCGACATCGATGGGTACGCCGTTGAGGACCGCGGTGCCGGACAGCGGGTCGAGCAGGCTGCCGTCCAGGAGCTGGTTGACGTTGACGCCGGGGTCCGCGGTGGCGTGCCGCAGCCGGGTGCCGGGCCGGTCGTGTCCCCAGCCGTGCGGCAGGCTCACGACCCCGCGCCGTACGGAGTCGGTGACCTCGGCCGGGGCGACGACCTCTCCCCCGGCGCCCTTCACGCGTACGGGCGCCCCGTCGGTGACGCCGAGGCGTTCGGCGTCGTCGGGGTGGATGTGCAGGGTGCAGCGGTTGGTGCCGCCGGTGAGGGCGGGGATGTTGTGCATCCAGCTGTTGTTGGAGCGCAGATGGCGGCGGCCGACCAGGACGAGACCGTCGGGACGCTGCCGCAGGGCGTCCCTGAGCCGCGGGAGGTCGTCGGCGAGGGGTCGCGGCAGCAGTTCGACGCGTCCGCTGCGGGTCTTGAGGGGACCGGGCAGCCGGGACCGGAGCGGTCCGAGGTCGATGCCGTGGGGCGCGGCAAGCAGCTTCGTCAGGTTCAGTCCGTCGGGGCGGGCGCCGAATCCGTCGCCGTACGGGCCCAGGCGCACCATCATGTCGAGGCGGCGCTCGGGGCCGGTGTCGCCGGCGAGGGCGGCGGCGAGTTCATGGGGGTCGCGGCCGTGCACCGGGGAGTGCGCTTCCTTGACGGCCTTGCCCAGGGTCTGGTCGATGACCAGGGCGTCGACGGCGGAGGGGTCGGCTCCGTGCATGCCGGTCGCGGCGAGGACGAGCCGGGCGAGGATCTCCGTCTCGGCCCTCCTGCCAGGTTCCAGGGGGACGGCGGCGCGGGTGTAGCGGACCTGGTTGCGTACGGCGAGGGTGTTGAAGGCGAAGTCGTGGTGCGGGCTCTGCGAGGGCGGGGGCGGCGGCAGTACGACGTGGGCGTGGCGCGAGGTCTCGTTCAGGTACGGGTCGACGCTGACCATGAAGTCGAGCGAGCCGAGGGCCTTGTCGAGGCGGTCGCCGTCGGGGGCGGACAGCACCGGGTTGGCGGCGATGACGACGAGGGCGCGGATCGGCTCACCCTCCTCGGTGGCGGTGTCGATCTCCTCGGCGAGCGCGGCGAGCGGCAGTTCGCCCTTGGCCTCCGGGTGGCCGCTGACGCGGCTGTGCCAGCGGCCGAGCGCGAAGCCGCGGCCGGGTCCCGCGGGGCGCGGTGTGCGGTCGGTGGCGGCCTGCGGGAAGAGGGCGCCGCCGGGCCGGTCGAGGTTGCCGGTGAGGATGTTGAGGACGTCGACCAGCCAGCTGGCGAGGGTGCCGTGCGGGACGGTGCAGCTGCCGATGCGGCCGTACACGGCGGCGGTGGGCGCGGCGGCGAGTTCACGGGCGAGGGCCCGGATGGTCCCGGCGTCGACGTCACATGCTTCGGCAGCGGCCTCAGGCGTGAAGTCCCTTACGGCATCGCGCAGTTCGTCGTATCCCTGAACCATGCCGCTCAGCTCACCGAGGTCGGTGAGCTGCTCCTCGAAGAGGACGTACGCCATGGCCGCGAGGAGCAGGGCGTCGGTGCCGGGGCGGACGGCGACGTGCCGGTCGGCGAGCTTGGCGGTGCGGGTGCGGCGGGGGTCGATGACCGTGAGGGTGCCGCCGCGCGCCCTGAGGGCCTTGAGCTTGCCGGGGAAGTCGGGTGCGGTGCACAGACTCCCGTTGGACTCCAGGGGGTTGGCGCCGATCAGCAGCAGGTGGTCGGTGTGGTCGAGGTCGGGTACGGGGATCGCGTTGGCGTCGCCGTAGAGGAGACCGCCGGAGACGTGCTTGGGCATCTGGTCGACGGTGGACGCGGTGAAGACGCTGTGCGTGCCGAGTCCGGAGAGCAGGACGGCCGGGTAGAGGGCACCGGCCATGGTGTGCACGTTCGGGTTGCCGAGGACGACTCCGGCGGAGTGCGGCCCGTACCGCTCGACGACCGGGCGCAGTCCGGCGGCGACGGCGTCGAAGGCTTCCTCCCAGGTGGCCTCGCGCAGCTCGCCGTCCTTGCGTACGAGGGGGGTGCGCAGGCGGTCCGGGTCCCCGTCGGCGGCCCCGAACGACGCCCCCTTCGGGCAGATGAACCCCTGGCTGAACACGTCGTCGCGGTCCCCGCGCGCGCTCGTCACCCGGGTCCCCTCGATGGTGAGCGTCAGCCCGCAGGTGGCCTCGCAGAGCGGGCAGATGCGCAGGGCTGTACGGGAGCCGGCGGTGGTGGACACGGGTCCTCCGAGGGGATGGCGACAACGATGGCGCTCTGACTCTGACCCTGCCGAGCATACCGACCGGTATGGACGGTGGGGAGGGGGTGCGGGGCGCGGATGTGCACGCGCCCCGGAGCCGGCGGCGGCACGGCCGGGCGTCCCACCGCGTGCGCGGTCGGTCCACCGGTTCGCCGGTCAGTCCAGTGAGCGTGAGAGATACGCCCGGAGCAGTTCCCGTGTCTCGTCGATGACCCGCTCGTCGCCCGCCGGGTCGAGGCGGAAGGCGAGCTGGACGAGGGTGTCGGCGGCCTCGACGGCGATGAGGAAGACACGCCGGAGGTCGTCGTCGGGAGCGCGGTCGAGATACGCGGAGAGCATGTCGGTCAGCCGGTCGGCGACGCGGGTGTTGGGCTCGGCGTCGCGGGTGCCGACGGGTATCTGGTTGCCGAAGTCGACGAGGGAGAAGCCGGGGGCTGTGCGCTTCATGGCGAGGTACTCGTCGAGGACCGCGTCCATGGCCACCCGCCAGCCCGCGCCGCTGCCCGTCTCCTGGAGGCGCCGGGTGACGCGTTCGGTGTAGATGTCCAGGTTGCGCTGGGCGAGCGCGTCGACCATGGCCCGCTTGTTGCCGAAGAACCGGTAGACGGACCCGATGGGCACGCCGGCGCGCAGGGCGACCGCGCGGGTGCTCAGGGCGTCGTAACCGACCTCGTCCAGGAGGTCGGCGCAGGCGTCGAGGATACGGGTGAGTCGTTCGGCGCTACGGCGCTGGACGGGCGCGCGGCGCAGCGAGGTCGCTTGGGGCACGGGCTTCATGATGCCTTTCCGCCTGGGTCCGGTGAACCTTGCCCTTGGGTACGAAGTCGGTGCCCGTACCACTCATTCGGCGGGGCGGGCGCGCTGGGGCGTGCTGCGCCGGGGCCGTTCGCGCGGGCGCCCCGTACGGCCGTGGCGCTCGCCCCGCGGGATGGGCGCCGCGCCCCGCGCGGCCCCGGCGCACGCCCTCGGCCGCGTATGCCCCGCAGCCCGGTGGGGGCCGTTCGCGCAGTTCCCCGCGCCCCTCAAGAGGCGCGCAAACGGGCGCCGCACCCCGCGCGGCACCAGTGCACGCCCCCGCGACCGGCCGCGCATGCCCCGCAGCCCGGTGGGGGCCGTTCGCGCAGTTCCCCGCGCCCCTCAAGAGGCGCGCAAACGGGAGCCGCACCCCGCGCGGCACCAGCGCACGCCCCCGCGATCGGCCGCATATGCCCCGCGGCCCGGTGGGGGCCGTTCGCGCAGTTCCCCGCGCCCCTTCAGGGGCGCGCGCCCGCCGGAGACGCCGAGACAGGCGGGTCGTCGGGGTCGTCGGGGGGTGTCGTGGACGGTGGGCCCGTCGGTGTGCGGGCGGGGGACGGTGTGGGGCCCGGGTCCGACACCGTGATGTCCGCCGTGCCGGCGACGGGTTTTCCGTCGACGGCCCACACCGTGTCGTCGTCGGCGTGCAGGCGCACCGTCACCTGGTGGGTGCCCCGCGGGACGACGTCCGCCGCGAGGTGGTGGGTCGGGCCCCGGAGGAGGGACAGGGGACGGTCGTCCAGCCGGAGCAGCGCGTACCCGCGGCCAGGTTCGGCCTTCTTCTGCGTGCCGGCCGGCGAGAAGCGGAAGCCGTGGACGGTCAGCCGGACGTCCCAGCCGGCGTCGGCGTCGCCGGAGCCCCCGTCCACCGCGGGCTGTATCTCGATCTCGACCCCGGGTGCGCTCTCCTTGTCGATCTCACGGTAGTGCCGCCCCTCCTCGTCCGTGTCCTTCAGCACCCTGCCCACCGGTGACGGTCTGACCTCGTCGTTCTCGCGCGCGCCGTCGGACCCGCAGCCCGTCGCTCCGACGAGCAGAGCTCCGAACAGGGCACAGACCGCGAGCGCGGTGAGGAATGCGCGCGTCCACGACATGCCGGGAGGTTAGAGCACCGCTCCGACAGCCGGATCCCCCTTGAGTGGGGTTCTTGGACCGATGAGTGGGGTTCTCTGGCCGAGCCGGGTTCTCAAGCACCACTCCTGGCCACCCGCCACCTCCGCGGGTCTGGCGCGAACCCGTCGCCTCCCGCCGGGCCCCGGCCTCCTCCCTCTTGCGCACCGATTCACCGAATCCTACGGTGATGCATAGGAATCAGAACGAGGGAGCGATCACTCATGAGCGGGGACGCGCGCAACGGCGCAACGGCACTGCGGAAGACCGCCGAGGCGCTGACGTATCTCTCCGGGTTCGGCAACGAACACAGTTCGGAGGCGGTCCCGGGCGCCCTCCCGCACGGCCGCAACTCACCGCAGCGGGTCCCGCTCGGCCTGTACGCGGAACAGCTGAGCGGTTCCGCGTTCACCGAGCCGAGGGCGCACAACCGCCGCTCGTGGCTGTACCGCATCCGCCCCTCGGCGGCACACCCGGCGTTCACCCGCACCGACAACGGCACCCTGCGCTCGGCCCCCTTCACGGAGTCGGTGCCGGACCCGAACCGGCTGCGCTGGAACCCCCTGCCGGAGCCGGCGCCGGGCACCGACTTCCTGGCGGGCCTGTGGACCCTCGGCGGCAACGGCGACGCCACCCAGCGCACGGGCATGGCCGTGCACCTGTACCACGCCAACTCCTCGATGGAGCGCGTCTTCAGTGACGCCGACGGCGAGCTGCTGATCGTGCCCGAGCACGGCGGACTGCTGCTGCGCACCGAGTTCGGGCTGCTGCATGTGGAGCCAGGACATGTGGCGCTGATCCCCCGTGGGGTCCGCTTCCGTGTGGAGCTGCTGGGCGATGCCTCCGACGACGACGGGCAGACCACCCACCCGACTGCCCGGGGTTATGTGTGCGAGAACTATGGGGCGCCCTTCCAGCTCCCCGACCTCGGCCCGATCGGCGCCAACGGCCTCGCCAACCCACGGGACTTTCGCGCACCGGTCGCCGCGTACGAGGACCCGGAGGGCGACGGGAAGGCGGCGGGGCCCGTGGAGGTGGTCAACAAGTTCTGCGGCAACCTCTGGACGGCGATGTACGACCACTCGCCCCTGGATGTCGTCGCCTGGCACGGCAACCATGTGCCGTACACATACGATCTGCGCCTTTTCAATGTGATCGGGACCATCAGCTACGACCACCCCGACCCGTCCATCTTCACCGTGCTGACGTCACCGTCCGACACCCCCGGCCTCGCCGGCGTCGACTTCGTGGTCTTCGCGCCGCGCTGGCTGGTGGGCGAGGACACCTTCCGGCCGCCCTACTTCCACCGGAACGTGATGAGCGAGTACATGGGGCTCATCGAGGGCGCGTACGACGCGAAGGCGGAGGGCTTCGTGCCGGGCGGCGGTTCGCTGCACAACATGATGTCCGCGCACGGCCCCGACCGGGAGACCTTCGAGCGGGCCAGCGCCGCCGAACTGCGACCGCAGAAGATCGACGACGGTCTCGCCTTCATGTTCGAGACGCGCTGGCCGGTCACCGCCACCGCGCAGGCCGCCCGCGCCGGGCATCTGCAGTCCTCGTACGACGACGTGTGGCAGGGCCTTGAGCGGCACTTCCGGGCGGGCGGCCGGCCGTGACGGCGCACGGCCCCCACGTGGCCCGGACTGCCGTCTCCCGTGGCCGCCCGTCATGAACGCCCGTTGCAACCGACGCCCGCGACCGGTACGGATACCCTCGTGACCTCCTTCGCGCCGGACTCCATCGTCCTGAACCGCAAGCTGCCGCTCTGGTATCAGGTGTCGCAGTCCCTGCGCGCCTCGATACTCGGGCGGTCCGCGCAGGACCCCCTGCGCCTGCCCACCGAGGAACGGCTGGCGGAGCACTACGGGGTGAGCGTGCTGACCATGCGGCAGGCGCTCAAGGAGCTGGAGGACGAAGGGCTCATCACGCGGCACCGCAGACGCGGCACGTTCATCGAGCCGAGCGCCCTGCGGGGCGCGCCGGTGCGCCTCCTCGGCTCGGTGGACGCCATCGTGGCCCAGCAGTCCGGCATGACCACCGAGCTGCTCGACCACGGCAGCGAACCCGTGTCCGGCGAACTCTCCGCGTACTTCCCGGATCTGGCGGAGGTGGCGACGTACCACCGGCTGCGCAGCGACGAGAAGACCGGGGAGCCGACCAACCACGCGCGCAACTACGTGCGGCCGGAGCTGGCGGCCCTGTTCGATCCGGAGGATCTGGTCCGCTGGCCCATGACCAAGGTCCTGCGGGATGTCGCGGGGGCGCGGATCGGCCAGATCACCGACACCGTCGAGGCGCGGCTCGCCGACCCGGAGACCGCCCGGCTGCTGCAGGTCCCGCTGCTGAGCCCGATCCTGCACTACACGGGTGTCGTGCACGGCGCGGACGGCCAGGCCCTGGACGTGGTCCGCATCCACTACCGGGGCGACCGTTTCTCGTTCACCGTCACCCTCGACGCCCACTGAGCGTGCGGGACCAGGCCGCCGCCCACGGGCCACGTCGTACGATGCCGAGCGTGACGCACGACGACGCTCCGCTGCTCGCGGACCTCATGCCGTGGTCCGTCGCACCTCCCCGGCTGGGCCGGGCGTGGCCGGCGGCCCCCGACCCGGCGTCCCTGAAAGCACGGTGGGACGCCCTGGTGAAGGCCGAAGGGCCCGACCGGGATGCGTTGTTCGGCGCCACCCGCGCGCGGACCCTGCACTCGGCCGTGGGGCAGCTGCCCGGCCAGGCCTCCGGTACGGGCCGGCTGGCGCGCGCCTCGGGCCCGTGCGCGGAACCGGTCCGGATCCAGCCGGGCCCGTTCGACGAGCAGTGGCTGATCCCCGACCACCGGCTGATCGACGCGGCGCGCCCCGAGCTGTGGCGGGTGGCCGACGAGCACCAGGTGTTCGCGGTCGAGCAGGCTCCCTCGCCCGACGGACCGGCGCTCCTGGTCGCGTCGGTGCTGCCGGTGGTCCCGCCGCAGCCGAAGCCCTCCGGGGTGAAGGCCGCTCCGGTCGCCCGCCCCGGCCGCGTGCACCCCCTGTTCCGGCGCCCGGGCGGCCTCGAACCGAACCTGGCACCGGGCCTGTCGGACCTCCTGGCCGAACGCCTCGGCCACTCCCCCGCCCCGCTCGACATCCTCGCCTGGACGGTCGCGGTCGCCGGCCGGGGACCGCGCGGAGTGACCGTCCCCCTCACGGCCGACCCCGAACTATGGACCCGCGGTACGGAGTTGGGCCACCGCATGCTGTGGCTGATGCGCCGCGACGGAGAGCGCCCCAAGCTGCCCGGCGGCCGACGCCCGTACGTACGGGCTCCGCTGCCGCCCTTCCCGGTCGAACTCCGCTACGACCGCGAGGAGGAGACCCTCCATCTCGACGAGGGCCGTATCTCCCCCGTCCCGCCCGCGGCCTGGGACTTCGAGGTCGGCGGCGTCCGCGTCCTGGACCAGTGGTTCGGCAGCCGGATCACGCGCCCCGAGCCGGGCACGCTGGAGGCCGTGCGCCCCACGGCCTGGCCCCAGCCCTGGACCACGGACCTCCTGGAACTGGTGACCATCCTGACCCTGCTGTCCGAACTGCGGACACAGCAGCAGGAGCTGACGCTCAGGTCCCCCATCACCACAACGGACCTCCACCAGGCGGAAGTCCTCCCGCCTCCCCCACAAACCCGCCACCCGGCCTCGGTCCTGACCCACAAGGAGGAGGGCCCAGAGGGCCAATTCACCCTCCTGTAACCCCCCAAGGGGCGCGGGGAACGGCGCAGTCTTTTGCCTTTAAGGGGCGCGGGGAACTGCGCGACCAGCCACGACGCACCCGCAGCCACAGAACAACCCCTCCAGGCACCCTTCAGCGAGACGGGTCAAACCCGTCAAGCACCCGTTCCAACGCCCGCCGAAACACCGCCCCCAGATCAATCGGCCCGGAATCCTCCGCGAACGCCGCAGCCATCCGCGGATAAGCCCCACTGGCCACCTGACCCCCCAGATACGCCCCCCGCACCGCGTTCTCCCGCTCCTCGGACCACGGCAGCGCCCGCGCCCGCTCGGCGGTGGCCAGTTCGTTGCCGACGTACGTCGTCACCACGCCGTTGACCATCGCGACCAGCTCGAACTTCGTCCCGTACGTACCGTCGAAGGAGTCGAGGCAGGCCAGGCAGTGCTCCAGATACCGCAGGGCGTTCGGGCTGAAGCCGTACACCGGTGACATCAGGGCGGGCAGCCAGGGGTGCCGGTGCATCAGCGCCCGCCCCTGGTACGCGACCCGGAGCATGTCGGCCCGCCAGTCCCCCGCCGGCTCCCACAGCTCGTGCTCCGCGCTGACGGCGTCGACCATCAGCTCGTACAGGTCCTCCTTGCGCGGCACGTAGTTGTAGAGCGACATCGTCCCGCAGCCCAGTTCGGCCGCCACGTGCCGCATCGACACGGCGTCGAGCCCCTGCGCGTCCGCGATCCGCACGGCCGCCGCCGCGATGTCGGCCCGGGTGAACGCGGGCCTCGGCCCCCGTCCCGTGCGCTCGGGTCGGGCCCAGATCACTTCGGGTACGTCGGCACGTCCTGCCATCGGTGTCGCCAGCCCTGCCATCGGTGGAACCTGTCGCCACCATCCTAGTTACGTACAGCGTACGTAATGCGCTATGGTCGAGCCATGACTACTACGTACGGCGTACTTAGTGAAGGTCTGGAGAAGCGCTTCGGGGACGTCCACGCCCTGCGCGGGCTGGATCTCGCGGTGGCGGAGGGGACGGTCTGCGGACTGCTCGGCCCCAACGGCGCGGGCAAGACCACGGCGGTACGGCTGCTCACCACCCTGCTGCGGCCCGACGCCGGGTCCGCCCGGATCGCGGGGCACGATCTCGTACGGGAACCGGCCGCCGTGCGCCGCGCGATCGGCGTCACCGGGCAGTACGCCTCGGTGGACGGCGACCTGACCGGCCGCGAGAACCTGCGGCTGTTCGCGAGGCTGCACCGCCTCCCGAAGGCCGCCGCCCGGGCCGACGACCTGCTCGAACGCTTCGAGCTGACCGACGCGGCCGACCGGACCGCGTCCACCTACTCGGGCGGCATGCGACGCCGTCTCGATCTCGCCGCCTGCCTGCTCACCCGGCCCGCCGTGCTCTTCCTCGACGAGCCGACGACGGGCCTCGACCCGCACAGCCGCAACCAGATCTGGGAGGCCGTGCGCGCCCTGCGGTCCGAGGGCACGACCGTCCTGCTCACCACCCAGTACCTGGAGGAGGCGGACCAGCTCGCCGACGACATCGTGCTGGTGGACCGCGGCCGGGCCGCGCACTCGGGTACGCCCGCCGCACTCAAGGCGCTCATCGGCTCGTACGCGGAAGCGGTCGTCGCCCACGCGGACGCGATGACGGGCGCGGCGGCCGTGCTGGACCGGCTGACCGGCTCCGCGCCGGCCCTCGACCGGGAGCGGCACGCCGTCGGCGCGGTCACCACCGACCCGACGCTCACGCTCCCCCGGCTGGTACGCGAACTCGACGCCGCCGGTGTGCCGTTGCTCGACGTGAGCCTGCGCCCGCCGACCCTCGACGACGTCTTCCTCCGCCTGACCGACGACCGCACCGACGACGGCACCGACGACCGCACCGACCAGAAGGAGCTCGTGACATGAGCGCACCCACACCCGCACCCGTCTCCGCCCTGGCGTACGACGGAACCGCGATGCTGGGCCGCCAGCTGCGCCGCATCCGGCACAACCCCGGTCTGCTGATCCTCACCCAGACCATGCCGGTGACGATGCTGCTGTTCTTCGGGTACGTCTTCGGCAGCGCGCTGGCCGTGCCGGGCGAGGAGTACCGGGCCTTCCTGGTGCCGGGGCTGCTGGTCGCGACGGCCGCCAACGGCATCATGACCGGCATGTTCCAGGCGGCCCAGGACGCGCACCGGGGTGTCACGGACCGCTTCCGTACGCTGCCGGTGAGCAGGGCCGCCGTACCGCTCGGGCAGGCCGCCGCCGATCTCGTCGTCACCGCGGCCGGTACCGTGCCGTTCCTGCTCGTGGGGCTCGCGGTGGGCTGGCGGATCGAGGGCTCCGCGCTCGAAGCGGCCGCCGCCGTGGGGCTGTTGCTGCTGTTCCGGTTCGCGACCACGTGGATCGGCATCCTGCTGGGGCTCGCCTCACGCAGCGAGGAGGCAGCCGGGCAGCTCGGGGGCGCGACCTTCATGCTGCCGCTGCTGTCGAACGCGTACATCCCGACGGACAACCTGCCGGGCTGGCTGCGCACGCTCGCCGAGTGGAACCCGATCAGCGCGGTCACCACGGCCCTGCGGGACCTGTTCGGCAACGCGCCGGTACCGACCGACGGCGCCTGGCCGGTGACCCACCCCGTCGCAGGCTCACTGGCCTGGTGCACGGCCCTCATAGCGATCTTCATGCCACTCGCGATCCACAGGTACGCAAACGGCAAACGCTGACCCCCACCCCGCCCCAAAGGGGCGCGGGGAACTGCGCGACCAGCCCCAACGGACCCGCACCCAACCACCCAACGCGCCACCCCCGCCGGCTAAGGGGCGCGGGGAACTGCGCGGCCAACCCCCACGCACCCGCAGCCAACACCCGACCTACAGTCCCCACCCCCCAACCCCTCGCCCCCCTCGACCCCTCGGCCCATCCATGACAAAGCCGCCACCCGCGGGTCATGATCCCCACATGGAGCCGCACCCCCTGCCCCTGGAGGGCATCACCGTCGTCGCCGTGGAACAGGCCGTAGCCGCCCCCTTCGCCACCCGGCAACTGGCCGACCTGGGCGCGCGGGTCATCAAGGTCGAACGCCTCGACGGCGGCGACTTCGCGCGCGGTTACGACACCGCCGCGAACGGACTCGCCTCGCACTTCGTCTGGTGCAACCGCGGCAAGGAGTCCGTCGCCCTGGACCTCAAGGACCCGCGCGGAGTCGACGTGGTCCGCCGCCTGATCGCCGGCGCCGACGTCTTCGTACAGAACCTCGCGCAGGGCGCCGCCGCGCGGCTGGGCCTCGACGCGGCGACCCTGTGCGCCGCGCACCCACGGCTGATCGCCGTGGACATCTCGGGTTACGGACCCTCGGGTCCGTACGCCGGCAAGCGGGCGTACGACATGCTCGTGCAGTGCGAGGCGGGCCTGGTGTCCGTGACCGGGACGGCCGACCAGCCGGTCAAGGCGGGCATCCCGGCGGCCGACATCGCGGCGGCGATGTACGCGTTCTCAGGGGTGCTCGCGGCCCTGGTGCGGCGCGGGACGACCGGCCGCGGCGGCCCGGTGGAGGTGGCGATGCTGGACGCGCTGGCCGAGTGGATGGGGCATCCCCTGCACCATGCGATGCACGGAGGAACTCCCCCGGCGCGCACGGGGCTCGCGCACGCCGTCATCGCCCCGTACGACGGCTATCCGACGGGTGACGGCGGTCGCGTGCTGTTGTCGGTGCAGAACGACCGGGAGTGGTGCCGCCTCGCCGAACAGGTGCTGGAGCGGCCGGAGGTGGCCCACGATCCGGCGTACGCGACGAACGCGGCCCGGGTGGAGAACCGGGACCGTACGGACGGACTGGTCGCCGCAGCGCTCGCGGGGCTCACCGCGAAGGAGGCGGTGACGCGGCTCGAAGCGGCCGGGATCGCCTGTGCGCTGCTGAGGGACGTCTCGGACGTGGCGGAGCATCCGCAGCTGGCGGCCAGGGACCGGTGGCGGGATGTCCGGTCACCGGTCGGGCCGCTGCGGGCTCTGCTGCCGCCGATCACTCTGCCGGGCGGGGAGGCGGCGAGGATGGGGCCCGTACCCGCACTCGGGGAACACACCGAGGCGGTGCTGCGTGCCGTGGGGATGACGGACGATGAGATCGCAGCACTGCGCCGGGACGGTGTGTCCGCCTGAGCGCGGGTCGGGGTTCTGCTGGTCCTGCTGGGGCCTGCTGGTCCTACCGATGCTGCTGATTGTGCTGTTCCTGCTCGGTTTCGGCCGCCTCTCGGCGACCGGGGTCGCCTGTCAGCGGCCGCCGAACAGGGAACGGCGCAGCCGGCGCAGCGGTGCGAAGAGCGAGACCCGCCGCACGCGCGCACTCCTGCCGGTGCGGTCGTGCGCGGTGTCACGTGCGGTCAGTTCACGCATCAGGGACGTCGCCTCGGCCGCCTCGCGCTGAGGGATGGCGGGGCCACCCATCACCGAAAGATGGCGGTCGAGGCGCGAACTGGTCGCGCTGCTCCCACACGTGATCGCAGGGACTCGCGCCCTGCCACGCACTGTTATCTGTTCCATGTCACTCCCCACCCATACGAGGGCACCCGGCCCGGGCAGGTTAACCCTATCGCTCCCTCATCACACTCGTGTATCCCGGGCACGGGATTCACCTACCCGCAAAGGGGGTTGACGATTACTCTCCGAATCCGAGCGATTTCAGGGCGAGTTGGACAACCGGTGCGGTGGTGGGCTGCGGGGAGCCGCCGGGCGGCTCGACGGTGACAGCGAGTGAGGTCGCGTCCGTGTTCAGTCCGGTGGCAATCAAGGGCGTGTCGCCGTCAAGGAGTCCCAGGGAACGCGGTTTCCCCTCCGGTCGCATGAGCCACAGCTGGTGGACCCTTTCGTTCGAAGGCGTACCGAGCCCGGCCGAGGTGACGACGGCGGTCTTCTGCGAGGCGGACGCGACGACACCGATGCCCTGGCCGTTCGCGTCACGTCCGGCGGCGGCCCGTGCGTCCGGCGCCGCGAGAACGTGGGCGATCTCACTCGCCCGTGCCCGCTGTTCGCTCAGCTCGTCCTGCGTCCGGGAGGCCTGCATGCCGAAGAGCGCGGCGACGACGAGAGCGGCGGCGGCCGTGGTGGAGGCGAGCGGGACGAGGAAGACCGAGAAGGGTGAGCGGCGGGCGCGGGACGGCGGCCGTTCCACGCGGGCGCGCGGCTGGGGTTCCGCGGAGGCCGGTTCCTGAGGGGTCGTCCGGATGGCCGTCAGGACCCGGTCGCGCAGCGCGGCGGGGGCCGGGGCGGCCGTGGACCAGGCGAGGCGGACCGCGTCCTCGCGCAGGGCGCGCACCTCGGCGGCGCAGCTGTCGCAGCGCTTCAGGTGCTTCTCGAATCGCTTGTGCTCATGGGGTTCCAGGGCGTCGAGGGCGTACGGGGCGGCCAGCGAGTGCAGATCACCGCGGCGGAAGAGGGTGCTCATGCGACACCTCCGAGGCAGTCGCGCAGCCGTGTGAGTCCGTCGCGCATACGGGTCTTGACCGTCCCGAGCGGCAGGGAGAGCCGTTCGGCGACCTCACGGTAGGTGTAGCCGTCGTAGTAGGCGAGGGTGACGGACTGTCGTTGCAGGGCGGTGAGCCGGTCGAGGCAGCGGCGTACCCATTCCCGTTCGAGGCCGGCCTCGACCTCTTCGGCGACATGGTCGAAGGCGGGGCCGTTCGCCCGCCGTGCCATGCGCAGTTCGCGTTCGGTCGCGGAGCGGGCGCTGCGGACCCGGTCGACGGCCCTGCGGTGCGCGAGGGTCAGGACCCAGGCGAGTGCGCTGCCGCGGCCGGGGTCGTAGCGCGCGGCGGAGCGCCAGAGTTCGAGTAACACCTCCTGCGCGACTTCCTCGGACTGGGCCGGATCGCGCACCACCCGGCGTACCAGCCCGAAGACCGGCCCGGACACCACGGCGTACAGATCCTCGAAGGCCTTCTGGTCGCCTCCGGCCACGAGCACCAGAAGTTCGTCCGCCTCCACCCGTTTCCCCCTCCGCAGGTCTGAACGGCTCGTCCCGTCCTCACGTATTCGGCGCAGGAACGCCGTCGGATGGGGTTACGGATCAGCCGCTCGAAAACGCGGGTGAATGTCGAACCAATCCTTTCTCCCCCCGGCTCCGAATGGCGTGCATCAGGCATCACCCACCGACGCGGGACGAGCGTGGGGGCGGACCGGTCGACAGATCGACAGGTCGCTTCCGCCACATCACCGCCGGAACACAGCTTTGGGACAGAGGACGGACGGCATGACACCTTTCACCAGCGGGTTCGTGGGACGCAGGAGCCTCGCGACCCTTGTCTGCGGTGCGCTGGCCACCGGCGGGCTCGCGGCCGTCGGCGTGACCGCGCTCGAACCGGGGGCGGCGAGCGCCTCCAGTCACCGGGAGGCTCCGCTCATCTCGGGGCAGCCGCAGTACGACAACACCGACGTGTACGCGTTCGCGAGCCCCGACAAACCGGATACGACGACCATCATCGCCAACTGGATCCCGTTCGAGGAGCCGGCCGGCGGACCGAACTTCTTCCCGTTCGCCGAGGACGCCCAGTACGACCTGCACATCGACAACAACGGTGACGCGCAGGGCGAACTGGTCTTCCGCTACACGTTCAAGACGCACGTCAAGAACGACAAGACCTTCCTGTACAACACCGGACCGGTCGAGAGCCTCGACGACCCGGACCTGAACATCACGCAGACGTACGACATAGACCTGCTGCAGCTCAAGGACCAGCACCTGGTCAAGAAGACGAAGTACGCGGACGACGTGGCGGTCGCGCCGTCCAACGTCGGCAAGGCGTCCATGCCGGACTACGCCAAGCTCCGTTCCCAGGCCGTGCACGAACTGCCGGGCGGGGCCACCACGTTCGCCGGTCAGGCGGACGACCCGTTCTTCCTCGACCTGCGCGTCTTCGACCTGCTGTACGGCGGGAACCTGTCCGAGGTCGGCAACGACACCCTCAAGGGCTACAACGTCAACTCCGTCGCCCTGCAGCTCCCGAACGACGTGATCCAGGAGTCGGCCGACCAGCCGATCGTGGGCATCTGGTCGACGACGCAGCGCAAGAACGCGAGCGGCCACTACCGCCAGGTCTCGCGCCTGGGCATGCCGCTTGTGAACGAGGTCGTCAACCCGCTCAAGGACAAGGACAAGTTCAACGCGTCCGCGCCCTGGAACGACGGTGACTTCCTGAAGAACGTCACCAACCCCGAGCTGCCGAAGCTCATCGAGGCGATCTACAAGATCAAGGCGCCCGACGAGCCGCGCAACGACCTGGTCGACGTGTTCCTGAAGGGTGTCGAGGGCCTCAACCAGCCCCCGAACGTGCGTCCTTCGGAGATGCTGCGCCTCAACACCTCCACCAAGCCGGCCGCCGAGGAGAAGCGTCTCGGCGTGCTGGACGGCGACAACGCGGGCTTCCCGAACGGCCGCCGCCTCGGCGACGACGTGCTGGACATCGCGCTGCAGGTCGTCGAGGGCGAACTGGTCGGCTCCAAGAACGACCTGGGTGACGCCGTCGACAAGAACGACGTGAAGTTCGAGAAGACGTTCCCGTACGTCGGTCAGCCGACCTCGGGTTCCCGCGGGCCGCTGGCCAAGGGCACGACCGGCACCAACGACGTCCGCAACCAGCTCGGTGACGCGCTGCAGCCCGCCGGCGCGAGCGGCACGGGCGGTATGGACGACACCACGCTGATCGCCGTCTCGGCGGCCTCGGGCGCGGCAGGGTTCCTGCTCGTCGGCACGGGTCTGCTCTGGTGGCGCAGCCGCCGCCGGTCGTACTGACCGCGGCCGGCCGGCATCCCTGACTGGCGCGGTCCGTGCGTAACCGTCCCCCACGGCGCACGGGCCGCGCCACCCACCGCGGCGAACGCATCCACCACGTGAACGACCTTTTCCAGCATGGCGATTGAGGAGAGCGCAATGTCCCCGCGGAGCAACGACGACGCGCAGGAGAGGGACCTCGTCGACGAGGCCGCCGACCCGGCCGGGACGGCAGAGACACCTGCCGAGCCGACGGGAACGGCCACGACGGCCGCGACGGCCACCACGACGGGGACGGCCGAGACGGCAAGTGCGGCCGGCACGACGGGGACGGTCGAGACGGCAGGGGCGGCCGGGACGGCCGGGACGGTAAGTGCGGCCGACACGGCGGGGACAGCCGGGACCGATCATCCTCAGCCCGCTCCCGGGGAACGCCGGGGATCCGGGCGGTCCCGGGCGCTGCAGCTCGCGGCATGCGCCGTCGCTCTCGCGGTCGCGATGACCGCGGGGGCCGTGGTGCTGGGCAACAGGGACGGCGACGAAGGCGGCACGGTGGCGTCGGCGCCCGGCCTCAATCCCGAACTGCTGGCCGGCGGCAGCCTGGCCTCGGGCATCTCCGCACTGCAGTCCCATCTCAAGGCGCAGCCCAAGGACTCCGGCGGCTGGGCCACCCTGGGCATGGCCTATGTCGAACAGGCCCGCACCAACGGCGACCCGTCCCGCTATCCGCAGGCGCAGCGCGCGCTGGAGCGGTCGCTGGAGCTGAGCCCCGACAACGATCCGGCGCTGGCCGGGCGGGCGGCGCTGGCCGCGGCCCGGCACGAGTTCCCCGAGGCGCTGGCCTTCTCGGAGAAGGCGCTGGACGAGAACGCCTTCAACGAGCGCGCGCTGTCGGTCCGTATCGACGCCCTGGTCGAGCTGGGCCGCTACAAGGAGGCGGCGAAGGCCGCCGACGAGGCCGACTCCCGCCGCCCGGGCGTCCCGGTCTTCACCCGGTACGCCTATGTGCGCGAGCTGCGCGGCGACATCGGCACGGCACGCCGTGTCCTCAAGCAGGCGCTGTCCGGGGCCACCGCGCCCGGGGACATCGCGTACGTGGCGGGTTCCCTGGGCCAGCTCTCGTGGCGCGAGGGCGACTACGGGACGGCGCTGACGTACTACGAGCGGGCGCTGCGGGCCGACAGGACCTATCTGCCGGCGCTGGAGGGCCGCGCCCGCGCGCAGGCCGCGAACGGCGACCGGGCGGCGGCCATCCGCGGGATGGAGGAGGTCGTGGCGCGCTTCCCGCTGCCGGGACCGCTGGTCGTGCTCGGCGAGCTGTACGAGGCACGCGACGACGAGGGCGACCCGGCGAAGGCCCGCGACCAGTACGCGCTGGTCGACGCCTGGACCTCGCTGGCCCGCGCCAACGGCGTCAACGCCGATCTGGACACCGCCCTGGCGGCGGCGGACCACGGCGACCGCGAGGCCGCCCTGCGCGCCGCTCGCGCGGAGTGGAAGCGCCGCCACACCGTGCACACCGCGGACGCGCTCGCCTGGGCCCTGCACGTCAACGGCCGTGACGACGAGGCCCTGGCGTACGCCCGGCGCGCCACGGCGACCGGTTACCGCGACGCCACGTTCCTCTACCACCGCGGCATGATCGAACGCGCCACGGGCCACGAGAAGGAGGCCCGCGGCAGCCTGTCGTCGGCGCTCGAACTCAACCCCGGCTTCTCGCCGGTGGGCGCGAAGCAGGCCGGGGAGACCCTGGCCGCCCTGGGCGGTGCCCGGTGAGCGCCCCCACCCTGCGCGGACCGCGCAGCCTCCGTTCCCGCCTCACCCGCAACCGGCGGGCGACCGTGCGCCGCCGTGTGTACGGGTCCTGCGCGACCGTGCTCCTGGCAGTCTGCGCGCTCGTGCTGATCCCTTCCGGGACGGCTTCGGCGCACCCGCTGGGGAACTTCACCGTCAACCGGTACGACGGTCTGGTCGTCGCGCCCGGAGAGCTGCGCGTCCTGCATGTGGAGGACCTCGCGGAGATCCCGGCGACCCAGGCGCAGCCCGCCATCGACAAGGCGGGTATGGGGAGTTGGGCCCGCGAGCGGTGCGGGACGGCGGCCGGGAGGAGCCGGGTGACCGTGGGCGGCAAGCCTGCCGCGCTCACCGTCGGTGAGAGCCGCGCCCGTGTGCGGCCCGGGCAGGCAGGCCTCAAGACGCTCCGGGTGGAGTGCCGTTGGACGGCTCCCCTGTCCGACGGGAACCTGGCGCTGCGCTTCCGCGCCTCCGTGGACGACGGACCGGGCTGGCGCGAGGTCACGGCGCGCGGCGACCGGATGACGCTCGCCTCCTCCGACGTACCCGAGAAGTCCGTCTCGGGTGAACTGACGAAATATCCGGCGAAGTTGCTGTCGTCGCCCGCCGACACGGCGTCCGCCTCGCTGCGCGTGCGCCCCGGTGGTCCCGCGCTCGTCGAGGAGGACACCGACGCGCCCGCCTCGTCCGTGCTGCCGCGCGGCGCCGACCGCTTCACGCGCGCGCTGGACGACCTGGTCTCCCGCCACGATCTGACCCTGGGCTTCGCCGCGCTGGCGCTGGGCATCGCCGTACTGCTCGGCGCGCTGCACGCGCTGGCTCCGGGACACGGCAAGACCATCATGGCGGCCACGGCCGCCGCGCGCGGCAACGCCACGATGCGTGACGTGCTGCCGCTCGCCGCCTCCGTGACCGTCACCCACACCCTCGGCGTGGTCGCCCTGGGCATCCTGGTCACCGCCGGTTCGGCCGCCGCGCCCTCGGTGATCGCCTGGCTGGGCGTGACGAGCGGTGTCATCGTCACGGTGGCCGGCGCGACCCTCGTACGCAGGGCCTGGCAGCAGCGCGGACACGGGCACGGCCACTCCCACTCACACAGCCACGGCCCCGGCCACACGCACAGCCACGGCCCGGCGCACACGCACGACCACGGCGACGGGCACGAGCACGGACAGGCGGACGGCGAGGGGCACAAGCACCGTCACGAGGACGAGCACGAGCACGGGCACGGGCACGGGCAGAGCCATGGGCACGCGCATGCGCACCCGCACCCGCACCCGCACCCGCACCCGCACAGTCACTCGCACGCCCCGGCGCTCAAGCTCAAGGACACGCTGCTCCTCGGCTTCGCGGGAGGTCTCGTCCCCAGTCCCTCCGCCGTGGTCGTGCTCGTCGGCGCGGCGGCGCTCGGCAAGGCCTGGTTCGGGCTGCTGCTCGTCCTCGCGTACGGGGCCGGGCTCGCGCTCACCCTCACGGCGGCCGGGTTCGCCGTGGTCAGGGTCGGCAGCCGGGTGGCGAAGGCCATCGAGAACGGCGCCCGCTGGTCGGGCGGCAGGACCGCGGTGCTGGTCCGCCGGGCCACACCGCTCGGATCCGCGTTCGTAGTAGTGGCCCTTGGGGCCGGTTTGGTGTTCAAGGGGGCGGCAACCGCACTCGGTTGAGCTACTTTTGTTCAGAATCGTGCGGATGCGAATGGGGGACGCCCGTGTCCGAAGAGCCGGGCAGTGAACGTGTGATCGCGGGCCGCTACCGTCTTCTCTCGCCGCTGGGCGAGGGCGGGATGGGGACGGTGTGGCGGGCCCGCGACGAGGTGCTGCACCGCGAGGTCGCCGTCAAGGAGGTACGGGCCCCGGGCGGGCTGCCGGGCCCCGACGCCGAGCGGATGTACGCCCGCCTGGAGCGTGAGGCGTGGGCCGCGGCCCGGATCTCGAACCGCAATGTGGTGACGGTCTACGACGTGGCGACGGAGGACGGCCGCCCGTGGATCGTGATGGAGCTGATCCGCGGGATCGCGCTGTCGGACGCGCTGGACGCCGAGGGCCCGTTGCCCCCGCAGCGCGCCGCCCACATCGGCGCGGAGGTGCTCGCCGCGCTGCGGGCCGCGCACGAGGCGGGGGTCCTGCACCGGGACGTGAAGCCAGGCAACGTGCTGCTGTCGAACGACGGCCGCATCGTGCTCACCGACTTCGGCATCGCCACCGTCGAGGGCAGTTCGGCGCTCACGATGACCGGCGAGGTGATCGGTTCGCCCGAGTTCCTCGCCCCGGAGCGGGCGCTGGGGCGTACGCCGGGGCCCGAGTCGGACCTGTGGTCGCTCGGCGTGCTCCTGTACGCGGCCGTCGAGGGGAACTCGCCGTTCCGGCAGAACACCCCGCTCAGCACGCTGCGCGCGGTCGTCGACGAGGAGTTGCCGCCGCCGCTGCGGGCGGGTCCGCTCGCTCCGGTCATCGAAGGGCTGCTGCGCAAGGACCCGGTGGAGCGCATGTCGGCCGAGGACGCGGAGCGGGACCTGCGGCTCGTCGCGGCCGGCGGTACGCCCCGTACGGGCACCGTCCCCTACGCGCCGACGGTCGCCGCCTTCCCGCAGCAGGGCCAGGGGGACGCGACCCGGCCGTCCCCGGTGCCGGCGTACTCGCCCGCCGCGCCGGGGCCGCAGACCCCGACCGCTACGACGACGACCGCACAGCCCGACCGTCCCCGGCGCGCCATGATCGTGATGATCGCGGGTCTGGCCGCTCTCGCCCTGGCCATCGCGGGCCTGAGCTACGCGCTGATCAACCGCGGCGACGGGGGCGGCGGCGGGAACGGCGCCGACAGCTCGAACGGCGGGACCACCAGCGGCGGCTCGACGGGCGGGAACGACAGCGGTGGGAGCGACGGAGGCGGCAGCGACGGCGGCTCGACGACGGAGGACTCCGGTACGAGCGGGTCGGACGGCGGCTCGACCACGGGCGGCGGGAGTACGACGCCCGCGCCCACCCAGTCCGTGAAGGTGACGGTCTCGGGCTCGCACACCGACTACACCGGTGCCTGTCCGCCGCCCGAGGCGGGGGCTCCGACCTTCACGGCGACGTTCACCGTGGGCGTCGTACCGGTCGATGTGCAGTACCGCTGGGTGACGGAGACCGGCGAGGTGTCCGACCCCGGCTGGAAGACGCTCTCGTTCCCGCAGGGCGGCGGGAAGAGCAAGCAGAACACGGTCGTCCTGACGACGTACGACACGTCCGGGACGCTCACGAACAAGATCGGTGTGGAGGTCCGCAGCCCGCAGCAGACCAAGTCGAACCAGGTGCCCTTCTCGGTGACGTGCGAGACGGAGGCCCCGACGGGCGGGACCTCCGGCTCCGGTTCGCCTCAGGCACTGGCCCCGGACAAGGCGGTCAGGCCGCGGACGTGAAAACGGGCAGGTAGCCGCCCGACTGGCCGGCGGCGGTCGGGTGGTAGGACTCGCCGATGTTCAACCAGTTGACGCTGTGCAGCCAGGCGCTGCCGGAGCAGATCTCGTGGTTGGTGAAGGTGGGGCGTACGTCACCGAACGTGAAGCCGTGGTCGGCGGCGCGCTTGGCGATGGCGCTGTCCAGGTAGTCGGCGGCGCCGTTGATGGCGGCCCGTTCCGTCTCGGAGAGACCGGCCAGGCAGCTGCCGCTCAGCTTGTAGAAGCGGGGGTAGCCCAGGACGACCACCTGGGCCGCCGGGGCCTTGGCGCTGATCGCCGAGTAGACCGCGTCGAGCTTGCCGGGGAGTGTCGAGTCGACGTACGCCTTCGCCGTGTTGACGCGGGCGACGCAGGCGCTGTCGGACTGCAGGACGCAGGTCGTCATGACGTCGGCGAAACCGGCGTCGTTGCCGCCGACGGAGATCGAGACGAGGCCCGTGCCGGAGTTGAGCGGGCCCAGCTGGTTCGCCAGAACATCACCCGTACGGGCGCCCGAGCAAGCGGTGAAGTTGAAGGACGAGGGTGAGTGCGCGGCCGCCCAGAGGTAGGGGTAGGCCTTCGTGCTGCGCTTGCAGTCGCCGCTGGAGCTGATGTAGCTGCCCGCGCCGACGCCGGAGGAGTAGGAGTCGCCGAGGGCCACATAGCCCGTGGCGGCGGCTTGTTGGGACGCCTGGGCCGTCGCTGCCCCGGTGAGGGCGAGGGCGGCGGCGAGGAGAAGTGAGGTCACGTATGCCGTAAGTCGGGAACGTCTCATGGAACCTCCCTTTAGCAGGATCTCTGCCGTGACTTTGGTACCAGCCGCACGTGTCGCCAGGAAGTGTTCATGCCAAGACTTTTCCGGACAGGCAGGTAGTTCTCCCTGACGTTCACCACACGTTCGATTGCGTGCTCATGACAGACATGTGACATACCCTCAACTCCCTTGAGCTACGCCCGTAGATCGATCACGCTGCTGTATCAACCGGTAGCGGAACGCGACGCTCCTGGCCGTGCGCGCAATCACCTGCGCACCCCCCACAGACGCGCGCCCCATCCCAGGCGCGCGCCGCCCATGAGGAGGAATCCCTCGTAATGGCACAGCTGCGTAGCAAGAAGATCCGGATCGCCGCGGCGACCTCCGTGGTGACCGCCGCCCTGCTCGGCGCCGTCACCGCCCTCCCCGCCCAGGCCGCGCCGGCCGAGGGCCGGGTCCTGGCGGCGGACTCCCCCACCGCCGTCAAGGACAGCTACATCGTCACCCTCAAGAAGGGCGCCGGCTTCAAGGCCTCCTCGGACCGGGGCAAGAGCCTGATCAAGGGGTACGGCGGCACCGTCGCCAAGACGTTCGGCGCCGCGCTGAACGGCTACTCGGCGAACCTCTCCGCGACCGAGGCCCGCAGACTCGCCGCCGACCCGTCGGTGGCCACGGTCGAGCAGAACCAGATCGTGCGGGCGAGCGACACCACCCAGTCCAACGCGCCCTGGGGCCTGGACCGCTCCGACCAGGCGTCGCTGCCGCTGTCCGGCACGTACACCTACCCGGACTCGGCGGGCAGCGGGGTGACGGCGTACGTCATCGACACCGGCGTACGCATCACGCACACGCAGATCAGCGGGCGGGCCAGCTACGGCTACGACGCCGTGGACGGCGACACCGTCGCCTCCGACGGCAACGGTCACGGCACGCACGTGGCCACGACCATCGCGGGCTCGACCTACGGCATCGCCAAGAAGGCGAAGATCGTGGCGGTCCGCGTGCTCGACAACGCCGGGTCCGGCACCACGGCGGGCGTCATCGCCGGCATCAACTGGGTCACCGCGAACCACAGCGGCCCCTCGGTGGCCAACCTGTCGCTCGGCGGCGGCGCCTCCTCCACGCTGGACGCGGCGGTGTCCAACTCCATCGCGAGCGGGGTGACCTACGCGGTGGCGGCGGGCAACAGCAGCGCCAACGCGTCGTCGTACTCGCCCGCGCGGGTCGCCGCGGCGATCACCGTGGGCGCGACCACCAGCACGGACGCCAAGGCCAGCTACTCCAACTACGGTTCCGTGCTGGACATCTTCGCGCCCGGGTCGTCGATCACGGCGGGCTGGAACACGAGTGACAGCGCGACGAACACGATCTCGGGTACGTCGATGGCCACGCCGCATGTCGCGGGCGCGGCGGCGGTGTACCTGGCCGGGCACACCTCGGCCACTCCGGCCCAGGTCGCCACGGCCCTGACGAACGGCGCCACCACCGGCAAGGTCACGTCCCCCGGCACAGGCTCCCCCAACCGCCTCCTGAAGATAGTCCCGTAACCCGTAACCCGTAACAAAAGATCGCGCAGTTCCCCGCGC
>NZ_JBHWZP010000102.1:0-27918 GCF_042728395.1 Streptomyces sp. NPDC060205 | reverse complement strand
AAGGAGCAGTTCGCCGCGCAGCTCGCAGCGGACAGCCCCGTGCGGAGTCTGCTCCCGGCGGACAAGAGCTGGTACAACGTCACGAGCAACTTCCTGGGTCTGGGCAGCAGCGTGGCGTTCAACAACCAGGGCGACAGCATCCAGACCGCCACACCCGCCCCGAGTAACGCCGAGACCGGCGAAGCGCGCCCGCGGCTGACCGGCAGGGGCGCGGATGCAGTGCCGCACACGGGACCGGCCGGCTCGCCGCGTGCCACCCGTCCGCGAGACAAACGGCCGCGGTTCGTCGTGCGGTCCGATTTCGATGCGCGGCGGTTCACCTATGACGGAGATCCGGTCACCGACCTCACGGTCCGTATCGCGATGCGTGGCGGCACGGACGGGCAGAACGCCCGCACTTTCATGCAACTTCAGGAAGGCGTCCATCAGTTCCTCAACAACCCCGGTCACCGGCTCCCCAACGGCGACCTGCTGCACGTGACCGTCGAGCTGGTCGATCCCTCGAAGTCCCCGCACCTGACCGTGGATCTGGTGGGCCGGGACCAGGCGATGGATCAGGTGGCGTGGTGGGCTGACGCCGACCCCGTACAGCTGGTGCATGAGCTGACCCATCAGCTCGGTCTGCGGGATGAGTATCGCGACGCCGACGCCCCTCACCGGCCGCACATCCCGGGCAGCCTGCTGGGTGACCTGAACGCCGCGCCCGAGGACTCCTCGCTGGCCGCCGGCGGGCTTCGCGGGCGGCACCTGGCGCTGCTCGGTGCCCTGATCGGGGATGTGACTCCGCGGACCGCGGAGCCAGGCGCGCAGCAGGACACCGACCAGACCTGGGAGCAGGTGCGCAAGGGCGCCAAGGAGGTCCGTCGCGAGGCCATCTGGGTGGACCCGGTCTCGCTGCCCCGATCCTCCGCAGGTGACACGACGGCCACCGAGGTTCCGGCGCGTACGCAGCCGGATCCGAACGCGGCGCCCACCGCGCCGGAGCCGGTCTTCCGCCCGTTCAAGTTGGGCAATTTCGAGTTCACGAATCTGAATCAGACGGACCGGTACGTCGATAAGGCGGTCCGGATCGTCGAGTTGCTGGATGAGCACAGCACGATCAAGAGTTTCGTCGACGGCCGTCCTGTCCGTATCACTCTGCATGTGCGGACGACGGAAACGCCCGCGGATGTGCGTGACCTGGGTGCTGCCGGTGTTGAGATTAACCTGGCGAGTTATTACTTCGAGAAGTACGACATCGGTTACATCATGGGGATGTTGTCCCATGAGATCGGTCTGCATCCTCTGGCTTCGAGTAATGCGAAGATTCCTGAGGAGGAGGATCTGTATCGGGGTATGCCTCTGATGGTTCCGGGGTTGGAGTCTCTGAGTACGCCGCGGTTCATGAATACCGAGGGTGCGGGTCAGGCGGACCACATCATGGCCGCGTTCCCGCACACGATCCGGCATGGCATCTATCGCGACATCGTGCTGGAGATGGCCGAAGTGCTCGCCCAGCATGCGCGGGTGGGCGTGGCGGGTGCCAAGGCGAAGGACGTCACGGACCTGATCGACACCTACCTCATGGACCTGGCGTCCATCGCGGTCACGAACGACCATCGGGCGCGGGCGGTGCGGGACCCGGCTTACACGGCGAGGGTCTACAACGCGTACAAGGCTCAGTTCGCCGAGCAACTCGCTGAAGGCAGTCCTGTGCGTGCCCTGTTGCCGGGGGACAAGGGCCGCTTCGGTGTTCTCGGTGACTTCGCCGCACTCGCCACCAGTGTCGGAACCAACAACCGCGGCGACAGCATTCAGCGGCCCGTCGCTCCGGAACCCACCGCGGAACCGACCCTGGAATCCACCCCGGCGGCCCATCCCGGCGAAGCGCGCCCCCGACTGCCCCAGTCCGACACCGACACGGGGACCGGCGCGACGCCAGCCCCGGCCCCGACCGCGGCCCCCGCCACCCCCGTCGAACCGACCCTCACCCCCTTCAGGTCGGGGAAGTTCGAGTTCACCAACCTGAAGCACACGGAGGAGAAGTACCGCGACAAGGCGGTCCGCATCATCGAGCTGCTGCGGGACCATCCGACGATCAGTGCCTACGTCGGCGACCGTCCCGTCCGGATCACCTTGCACGTGCGGACGACCGAGACCCCGGCGGACGTACGCGACCTGGGTGACGCCGGTGTCCAGATCAACCTGGCGAGCTACTACTTCGAGAAGTACGACATCGGTTACGTCATGGGGATGCTGGCCCATGAGATCGGCCTGCACCCGCTTGCCTCCCGCAACGGGGACATCCCCGACGAGGAGTCGATGTTCCGAGGCATCCCGCTGCCTGTGCCGGGGCTGGGCGACCTGCGGACCCCGCGCACGATGAACACCGACAGCGCCGGTCAGGCCGACCACATCATGGCCGCGTTCCCCAGCAGCACCCGGCACGGGATCTACCGCGACATCGTGCTGAAGATGGCCGACATGCTGGCCGAGGCCGCGCAGGCGGGCGTGGAGGGCGCCAAGGCCAAGGACGTCACCGACCTCATCGACACCTATCTCATGGACCTCGCCTCCATCGCGATCACCAGCGACTACCGGATGAACGCGGCCAAGGAACCCGGTAACACGGCCAAGGTCTACAACGCCTACAAGGCGCTGTTCGCCGCGCGCATGGCCGCGGACAGCCCCGCCCGAGGACTGCTCCCCGCCGACAAGGGGATGTTCGGTGTCGTACGGGACTTCGCCACTCTGGCGGCCAACCTCGCGACCAACAACCGCGGCGACAGCATCCAGCAGCCCCTCCCCACGGGCGAGGCCCGCCCCCGGCTCCCGCAAGCCACCGACATCGCCCGGCAGATCAGCGAGAGCATCGAACAGGCCCTGGCCGGTACACCGCAGCTGGTGGGCCCGCGCGACGACCGCTCCCGCTTCGTGGTGCGGTCCGGCTTCGACGTCCGGCGGCTCTCGTACCAGGGTGAACAGATCA
The DNA here is from genome assembly GCF_042728395.1 of Streptomyces sp. NPDC060205. NCBI lineage: Bacteria > Bacillati > Actinomycetota > Actinomycetes > Kitasatosporales > Streptomycetaceae > Streptomyces > Streptomyces sp. NPDC060205. The sequence goes on along the minus strand of NZ_JBHWZP010000102.1, from coordinate 24,950 downwards.
CGGACCTCACGGTGCGCCTCCAGCTGCACGGTACGGACGCACAGGTGGCGCACGCCTTCGAGCAACTCTCCGCCGGCGTCCATGAGGTGCTCAACGAGCCCGGCCATCGGCTCCCCAACGGCGACCTGCTGCACGTGACGGTCGAGCTCGTCGACCCCTCCAAGTCCCCGCATCTGACGGTGGACCTGGTGGGCCGGGACCGCACCATGGACCAGAACACGTGGTGGGCGGACGCCGATCCGCTGCAGCTGGTGCATGAACTGAGCCATCAGCTCGGACTCCGGGACGAGTACCGGGACGCCGATGCGCCGCATCGCCCGCACATCGCGGGCAGTCTGCTGGGTGACCTGACAGCCGCCCCCGAGGACTCCTCGCTCGCCGCGGGCGGGCTCCGCGGACGGCACCTGGCCCTGCTGAGCGCGCTGATCGGAGACGTGAGCCCCGAACCCGAGCGGTCTCGGACGTCTCAGACGTCTCAGATGTCTCAGACGTCTCGGACCGATGAGCAGGACATCGCGCAGACCTGGGAAGAGGCCCGTAAGGGAGTCCAGGGGATCCTCCGTGAGGCGGTCTGGGTGGACCCGGTCTCCCTGCCCCGCCCGGTCGACGGCGCGGACGGCACCGAAGTCCCGGCCCGTATGCAGCAGGACCCGAACCAGGACCCGAACCAGGGCCCGAGCCAGGACCCGAACACGGCGACGAATCAGGATCCGACCACGGCGACGGGTCAGGGCCCGAACACGGCGACGGGCCGGACGGCCGCGCTCTACGCCCCCTTCTCGTCAGGGAACTTCGAGTTCACCAACCTGAAGCACACGAACGAGGCGTACCGCGACAAGGCGGTCCGCATCATCGATCTGCTCCGCAAGCACGACACCATCAAGGAGTACGTCGGCGACCGTCGGGTCCGGATCACCCTGCACGTGCGGACGACCGAGACCCCGGCCGATGTGACGGACCGCGGTGACGCCGGGGTCGACATCAACCTGGCGAGCTACTACTTCGAGAAGTACGGCATCGGCCACATCATGGGGATGCTGGCCCACGAGATCGGCCTGCACCCCCTCGCCTCCCGGAACCGGGACATCCCCGACGAGGAGGAGATGTTCCAGAACGTGCCGCTGGCTGTACCGGGGCTGGGCGATCTGACGACGCCGCGCACCATGAACACCGAGGGCGCGGGTCAGGCCGACCACATCATGGCCGCCTATCCCAGCAGCACCCGGCACCGGATCTACCGCGACATCGTCCTGAAGATGGCCGGTGTCCTTGCGGAGGACGCCCGGCTGGGCGAGGACGGGGCCCGGGCGCAGGACGTCACGGACCTGATCGACTGCTATCTGATGGACCTGGCCTCCATCGCGCTCACCAACGACTACCGGATGAACGCGGCGAAGGAGCCCAACTACACGGCGAGGGTCTACAACGCCTACAAGGAGATGCTCCGGGCCCGGCTGGCCGACGACGCCTCCGTGCGGGCGCTCCTGCCGTCCGACAAGAGCATGTTCGGCGTGATGAACGACTTCCGGCGCATCGGCACGTACATCGCGATCGGCAACAGCGGCGACAGCATCCAGCAGGCTGGCACGACCTGAGCGAGTCCCTTGCCGCCGAGCGGTGTCCGGTCACTGTCGCGCGCGCCGCTCAGCTCTCGGCGCGCGGCCCCGCATGTCCCACCGTGCCGAGGCTGAGCAGGACGTGCCGCTCGGCGACCTCCTGGGCCGTCAACGGGCCGTCCGTGCGGTACCAGTTGGCCACTCCCTGGCACATGATGAGGATCGCCCGCACCGCGTCGGCCGGGATCGGCGTGGTGAACACACCTTCGCGGATGCCGGCTTGGACGGTGTCCAGCAGCATGTGCTGCAGATAGTCGCGCAGTGCCACGTACCGGGCGCGGTTCTCGGGCTCCAGGCTGCGGATCTCCGTGTCCAGGAAGGCCATCCCCTTGCGGTTGGCCATGTAGAGCACGATCGACTCCACCATGCCGCGGAAACGTGACAGCGGATCGTCGCCCGCCTCGGCCGCCGCGGCCCGGCAGCGGTCTAGGACGTCCCTCATGGACGTCTCCAGCAGTGTGGTGAGCAGGGCCTGCTTGTTCTCGTAGTGGTAGTACAGCGCGGGCACGGTGACGCCGACCCGGGTGGCTATGTCGCGGACCGAAGTGCCGTGGTAGCCGTGCTCGTTGAAGGCCTCCATGGCGTGCAGGAGGATGGGGTGCAGATCGAGCGGACCGTACGAGCGCCAGTGCTGCGCGGGGACGACGGTGGCCCGGCTCGGTTCGCTGCTCAACTGCGCTCCTCGGATGGCTCGGTGGCGAGTGACATCGTATGTCCTCGGGATGCCGTCCGTGAGGAAAGTCCGCTTATCGATCGATCAGTGGAGGAGTCGGTGGAGGAGCCGGTGGGAGAGCCAGGGGGAGAGGTGACACTGTATCGGAGCTGGTTCCTCCCTAGGCGTTGACCGTTCCCTCCGCTCCTCCTACTGTCTTAGCGAACGCTCAGTAAGTTCTAGGTCTGGTTGAGCCGGAGACCGTGTCGACCCCGTAGCCGAGGACGTCAGCTGATGCACCTGTCCACACCCCTGACCTACGCCGGAGATCCGCGCGCCGCCGCGGACCGGGCCGCCGCTCTGGAGGCGGCCGGCCTGGACGCGGTCTGGGTCGCCGAGGCCTATGGCTTCGACTCCCCGACGATCATGGGATATCTGGCCGCCAGGACCGACCGCATGAAGATCGGGGCGGCCGTTCTCAACGTCTACTCCCGTACTCCCGCGCTGATCGCGCAGACCGCCGCAGGACTGGACGCCCTCACCGGCGGACGGGCCCTGCTGGGCTTGGGCGCCTCGGGACCCCAGGTCGTCGAGGGCTGGCACGGCCGCCGCTACGACAAGCCGCTCGGGCGTACCCGCGAGACGATCGAACTGGCCCGCCGCATCTGGCGCCGCGAGGTGATCGAGCACCGGGGCATCACCGAGATGCCCCTCTCCCCGGAGAAGGGCGGCACGCTCGGCAAGCCGCTGAAGCTTCTGACCCGCCCGGTCCGCGACACCATCCCGGTGTACGTGGCGGCCCTCGGCCCCGCCAACGTCCGGATGACGGCCGAACTCGCCGACGGCTGGCTGCCGTTCCTCTACGTTCCGGAGCACGCGGCCAAGGTGTGGGGCGGACCTCTCGCGCAGGGTATGGCTCTGCGCGATACGGCCCTCGGCCCGCTGTCGGTGGTGGCCGGCGGTCTCCTCGCCATCGGGGAGGACGCGGAGGCGGTACGGGATCTGATGCGGCCCACCATCGCGCTGTACGTCGGCGGTATGGGCGCACCCGGCCGCAACTTCTACCACGACCTCGTGTGCTCCTACGGGTACGAGGCGGAGGCCGCCGCGATCCAGGAGCACTTCCTGGCGGGCCGCAAGAAGGACGCGGAGGCCGCCGTCCCGGCCGAACTGTGCGAACTGGTCAGCCTGGCCGGACCCGAGGGTTATGTACGGGACCGAGTCGAGGCGTTCCGGGAGTCGGGCGTCACCATGCTCAATGTGACGCCCGTGGGCCCCGACCCCGCCCGTCTGGTGGAGCGCGTCAAGGAGTGGCTGTGACAACCGAACTGCCGGCACAACCCCCCGCCGAACAGGCACAACCCCCCGCCGCACAAGCACGGTCCTCCGCCGAACGGACCCTGCCGCTGCGGCTGGAACGCAACGCACGTCTGTACGCCGAACTGCCCGCCCTCTCCTGGCGCGGGCCGGGCGGCACAGGGCTGGACGAAACAGGGCCGGACGGCACCGAGCCGGACGGCGGCGGAACCGAGGCCGACGGACCCAAGGCCGACGGACCGGGCGGCACCGCACCTGACGAAAGCGGCTGGGTGACGCTGACCTGGGCGCAGGTCAGGGACCACACGACCCGCCTCGCGGCCGGTTACGCGGCGCTCGGCGTCGGCCGCGGCGACCACGTGCTGCTCATGATGGCCAACCGGCCCGAACACTGGCTCTCCGACCTGGCGTTGGTGCGCCTGGGTGCCGTACCCGTCACCGTCTACGGCACCTCCGCTCCCGAGCAGGTCACCCACATCGCCCGCAACTGCCATGCCCGGATCGCCGTCGTGGAGGGGGCCGCGCAAGTGGCGCTCTGGGAGCCGCTGTTGGCGGATTCCGGTGTCCCGCTGGACCGGATCGTCGTGGTCGAGCCCGGCACGCAGGGCGGCCACCTCCCCTATGCCGCCCTCGGCCGCGAGCCGGTCCCGGAGCGGTTCGGGAAGACCCTGGATGCCGCACGTCCCGAAGACCCGCTGACGGTCGTCTACACCTCGGGCACCACCGGTGAACCGAAGGGTGTCGTCCTCAACCACCGCCATGTGCTGGCCAACGCGTCGGCGCTGGACGCCGTGGTCGAACTGCCGCCGCACGTCGAGCACATCTGCTACCTCCCCTTGGCGCACATCGCCGAACGGATGCTCGGCATCTACCTGCCCGTCCACCGCGCCTCGCACGTGCATCTGTGCGCCGACCCGACGGGCGTCGCCGAGATCGTGCGCAAGGTGCGCCCGGCCCAGTTCTTCGGGGTGCCCCGCGTCTGGGAGAAGCTAGCGGCGGCCGTCCGGGCTGTACTGCCGCTCCTGCCGGCGGCACAACAGGCGGCCGTCGAGGAGGCCAACCGCGTGGCCCGCGAGCATGTCGGGCACCGGGAGCGGGGCGAGCGACCGCCCGCAGAACTCGAAGAGGCCTACGCCCGGCAACGGGCCGAGGTCCTGCTGCCGTTGCTGGCCGCGGGCGGCCTGGACCGGATCACCTGGGCGGCCAGCGCGTCGGCCCCCATGTCGATCGACGTGGTGCGGTTCTGGGCCGGATTCGGCATCGTGATCATGGACGCGTGGGGGCTCACGGAGACCACCGGAGTGGCGACCACCAACAGTCCGCGCACCGGTTTCCGGCTGGGTTCGGTGGGGCGGCCCGTCTCGTCCGTGGAGGTCCGCGTCGCCGGGGACGGCGAGATCGAGGTGCGCGGCTCGACCGTGTTCTCCGGCTATCTGCGCGAGGACGGCACGGTGGAACCGGTGGTCGACGAGCAGGGCTGGCTGCGCACCGGTGACATCGGCCGTCTGGACGACGACGGCTATCTGTGGCTCACCGACCGCAAGAAGGAAATGATCGTCACGTCGACGGGCAAGAACGTCTCCCCGGCGCTGGTGGAGAACGCCCTCAAGGCACACCCACTGATCGGTCAGGCCCTGGTGCACGGCGACAACCGCTCCTACCTCGTGGCCCTGCTGGTGCTCGACGCGGAGACGGCCCCCGCCTGGGCCGAGGCACACGGCATCGGCATCGACATCGCCAAGGACACCGGCTCCGAGGCGCTGGAGTCCCTGGCGGCGCATCCGGTCGTACGGGAGGAGGTGGACCGGGCTGTGACGGCGGCCAACGCGCGGCTGAACCGCACCGAGCAGGTCAAGCGCTACCGGCTGCTCGCGGCGGAGTGGGGCCCGGCCACGGGGGAGCTGACCCCGTCCCTGAAGATGAAGCGCCGGGTCATCCGCGACAAGTACGCCGCCGCGCTGGGGGAGTTGTACGAGGACTGACCGGGCCGGCCAAGCGCACAAGAACCGCGGGCGCCCCACTCCGGGGAAGGAGTAGGGCGCCCGCGGTTCACCGGTGCCCGGAGGCCGGGGGCCGGTCGACAGGGCCTACAGGCCGTAGGTCTTGCCGATGACGTCCCGCTGGATCTCGCTCGTCCCGCCGTAGACGGTGGAGACGACCGCGGCGCGCAGATGGCGTTCCATGTCGTACTCGGTGGCGTAGCCGTAACCGCCCATCATCTGCATACCCTCCAGTGCTGCCCGCTTGGCGGTCTCGGTGGCCTTGAGCTTGGCCATGGACGCCTCGCGCGGGAACAGCCGCTCCGGTTCGGCGTCGCAGTCCAGGGCCACCTCGCGCACCAGCAGCCGGGTGCACTCGATCTCCGTGGCGAGATCGGCGATCCGGTGGCGCAGGGCCTGGAACGAGCCGACGGGACGGCCGAACTGCTCACGCTCGCGTACGTAGCCGACCGCGTCGTCGAACGCGCGGCGGGCCAGGCCGAGCATGCTGGCGGCCAGGAAGAGCCGCTCGTGGTTGAGGCCGGCCATCAACTGCCGCCAGCCGTTGTCGACCTCCCCGACGACCGCGTCGGCGGGCAGCCGGACATCGGTGAGGTGGACGTCGTTCACCTCGCGCCCGCCCATGGTCTCGATGCCCCGGATCTCCACGCCGGGTGTGCCGGCCGGGACGTGGAACATCGTGAGTCCGGCGTGCTTGTCCCCAAAGGTCCGGGCCACGAGCAGGATGCTGTCGGCGATATGGGCGTTGGAGATCCACGTCTTCTGTCCGTCGATCACCCAGTCCCCGTCGGGACCGCGCCGCGCGCGGCACGTGAGCGCCCCCACGTCGGAGCCGGCGCCGGGCTCGGACATCGCGATCGACAGGACCCGGCCCCGCCCGACCCCCGTGAGCACCTCCCGCTTCTGCTCCTCTGTGCCGAACCGTTCGTACGCCTTGGCGGTGATGACGCTGGTGACGAAACCGCCCGCCGGGATCATCCCGTACGACGTCTCCTCAAGGAACAGACAGGCGTCGGCCAGTCCGCCGCCGGAGCCGCCGTACTGCTCGGGCAGGCACACCCCGAGCCAGCCGAGTCCGGCGAGCCTGTCGTAGAGGCCGGGGTGGTGCCGATCGCGGCCGTCGCCGGTCAGCGCGTCCCGCTGTTCACGCGTGCCGCACTCGCGCTTGGCGAAGTCGCGGACCGCCGCGACGAAGTCGGACTGTTCCGGGGTGAGTCGACTGGCCATGAGATCCTCCGGGTTCCGGATGGTGACAAAGAAATGGTAGTTGTTTCATAGTCTCTTCGGTGGATCTCGGGCGGTATCGTGAGGAGCACCATGACGACTTCTGCGAATGACTCCCTGCTCGCCCGGGCCATCGCCCGGCCCGAGACGGAGGAGAAGGTGGCGCGGCGCATCCTGGACGCCGCGCTGGAACAGTTCACGACGTTCGGCCTGCGCCGCTCCTCCATGGACGACGTGGCCAAACGGGCCGGGGTCTCCAGGGTCACGGTCTACCGCCGCTTCCAGACCAAGGACGGGCTGGTCGAGGCCTGCCTGCTGCGCGAGGGCAGCAGGTTCTTCCAGCAGCTCGACACCGCGGTGGCGGCCCTGCCGACCATGGAGGAGCGGGTCGTCGAGGGCTTCGTGGTGGCCCTGCGGTACACCAGGGCACACCCGCTCTTCGGCGGGCTGCTGCGCCTCGAACCCGAGGTGGTGCTGCCCTATCTGACCGTCCAGGGAGGCCCGTCGCTGGAAGCCACCTGCGACTATCTGACGGCACATCTGCGCCGGGCGCAGCAGGTCGAGGGGCGCGGCGACTCCGACCCCCGGCCGGTCGCCGAACTCATGGTCCGCGTCGCGGTCTCCTTCCTGTTGAACCCGTCGAGCTGCATCGAGATGGAGGACGAGGACCAGGCCCGCGCCTTCGCCCGCCGCTACCTCGCCCCGCTCCTGAACGCCTGACGGCCCGCCCGGTCGGGACCTTCCGGACCGTCAGCGGTGCAGGTGCAGCCACCTGGCCGCCGCGACCGCGCGTTCCCTGGCGGCCGCGGGAGTGCCGAAGGAGGTCAGGTTCACCGGTGGGGCGAAGCGCTGCACGGTGACCGACTGGGGTGCGGTGAACGCCCGCAGCCCGTCCGCGCCGTGGATGCGTCCGAAGCCCGACTCCCCGGAGCCGCCGAACGGCAGGGCCGGGACACCGGCGAAGCCGAGCACGGAGTTGACGGACACCGCTCCGGCCCGCAGCCGCGCGGCGATCGCGGCACCGGCCCGCCGGTCGCGGCTGAACACCGAGGCGGCCAGCGCGTAGGGCGAGGCGTTGGCGCGCCGGACGGCCTCGTCCACATCCGCCACCGCGTTGATCGCCACGACCGGTCCGAAGGTCTCCTCGGTCATCGCCGGCGAGTCCTCCGGCACGTCGGCGAGCACGACCGGCGTGACGAACGCCCCGGAGGCCGGGACCGACGCCGCGTCGCCCAGCAGGGCCCGCGCACCGTCCGCCAGCGCCTGCTCCACATGCCGCCGCACGACGGCCGTCTGGGCCGCCATCGTCATCGGACCGTAGACGGCGTCCGGTACGGGGCCGGTCCGGAGCGCACCGGCCCGCTCGACCACCTTGCGGCACAGCGCGGCGTGCACCTCCCGGACGGCGTAGACGCGTTCGACGCCCGCGCAGGTCTGCCCGGCGTTGCTCAGCGCGCCCCACACGACCGCGTCCGCCGCCGCGTCGAGATCCGCGTCGGCCGTGACGATCGTCGCGTCCTTGCCGCCGCACTCGGCGAGGAACGGCGTCAGCGACTGCGCGCACACGGCCATGACCTTGCGTGCGGTCCCGGGCGAGCCCGTGAACGCCACCTTGTCGACACCCGAGCGGGCCAGTGCCTCTCCCGTCGCCGCCGCGCCGGTCACCGCGGTGAGCAGTCCGGCGTGTTCGGGCACGGCCGAGGCCAGGAGCCCGGCCAGCAGGACGCCCGTTCCGGGGGTGTGCTCGGACGGCTTGAACACCACGGCGTTGCCGGCCGCCAGCGCGTAACCGATGGAGCCCATGGGGGTGTAGAGGGGGTAGTTCCAGGGGCCGATCACCCCGATCACGCCGAGCGGCCTGTGGACCACGGAGGACCGCTGGTTGGCCGCGAGAAGACCGCTGCGTACGCGCCGCCGTCGCAGTACGCGGTCGGCGTTGCGGGCGGCCCAGTTCAGGTGCTCCAGGGTGAGGACGACTTCGAGTACCGCGTCGCCGTGCGGCTTGCCCGTCTCCGCCGCGATCGTCTCCGCCACGGTGTCGAGCGACGACGCGAGTGCGTGCTTCCACCGCAGCAGGTGTGCGCGTCGGTCTCCCGCGGAGAGCGCGGCCCATGCGGCCGCGGCGGTCCGGGCCCGTTCCACGGCGCCGGCCACCTCCACCGGGCCGTGGACCGGGTGCTCGCCGACGGGATCGCCGGTGGCGGGGGAGCGGACGGTGAAGGTGGCGGGGCGGGTCGCCGCGTCCTGGTCCGTGCCGGTCATCGAAGCTCCTGGTGTGTGGGGCCGCCGCCGGCCGGTGGGGTGTGGTGTCCGTCCACGCCGTAGGAGGGGCGGCTGCCGTCCTCGTCCGGCAGTGGGCTCAGCGGCCTGGAGTGGGCCCAGTGCGGACCGAGCTCGTCGAGCGTCCAGCCGAAGGGGTATGTACGGGGCTTGGGCCGGTACGGGTGCCAGGTGGGCCGGGGCGGCAGCCGGCGCAGCAGGGCGGCCCGGGCCCGTAAGGCGCGGTGGGTGGCGGTCCGCACCCGGCGCGGCTGCGGCCGGAAGCCCAGCGCGGTGAGCAAGGAGTCGTCGAGCACGGCGAGGGAGGCGCGCGCCACCACCGGCCGCAGCCAGTGGGGGTACCACTGGGTGACGACCCGCAACGTGGCCGCCGCGACCCGCCGGTTGGCCGGGTCGTACGCGAACATCCGCTGCTCGTAGGAGTCGTGCAGGCGGGCGAACTCCGCGTAGTCGACCGGCAGTTCGGCTATGCCCATCATCTCGCCGAGGTGCCGCCCGACGAGTGCGAGACTCTCGGTCTCCTGCGGCGACAACGGCCGCCAGCCGAACCGGTCGATCCAGCGCTTGGGGCCGACGACGGTGGTGGCCAGGACGTAGAGGTAGTCCTCGTTGGCTATGCGGTAGCGGCCGTGGATGCGGTTGAGATGGCGGGCCGCCGCCCTGCCGTGCGCGGAGTCCATGCCCTCGCGCACGATCTCGTGGGCGATCAGCACGGTGTCGTCGTACCGCTTCTGTCCGGCGCGCTCGAACTCCTGCGTGTGGTCGAGGAGTCGGGAGATGCGGGGCACGCCGTAGTCGCGCAGGAAGGCGACCGAGACGCCCTGGAGATAGTCCCAGGGGAACTCGTACTCGGTGATGAGGCGGAAGATCTCTTCGTAGTCCTGCTGCGGGTCCATCTGCTCGATGCGGTGGAGCCGGCTGTAGCGGCCCATGCGTGGGGTCTCCTATCGGTCCCTTGTCGGTCCCTGCTGTACACGCGACGGTGAGTCGAAGATACAAAAACTATCGACTTGTTTCACGAGTCGCGTCAAGACTCCCGACACGCCCACCGGACGGCGCACAGCCCCGGCGCACCGCCTCAGCGGCGACGACCGTCTCGGCGGTGGCGGTTCAGATCAGCCCGGCCCGTATCGCATACGACACGGCGTGCGCGCGGTTGCGGGTCCGGGTGCGCTTCATGGCCCCGTACAGGATGTAGCGCACGGTGCGTTCGGAGTAGGAGAGTTCGACCGCGATCTCGTCGCACTGTTTCCCCTCCGCGATGAGACGCAGCACGTCCACCTCGCGGGAGTTCAGCGCGGGTGCGCGCGGCGGCGTGGGAGCGCTCCCGTCACTCGCGTCGCTGCCCGCGACCGCCCGTACGGTCCGGGCGAAGACGTCCGGGCTGCAGAAGTCCCACCACACGACGGCGCGTACGCCCCGCTCCCGTGCCGCTGACAGGTCGGCCCGCCACTGCCTGCCCACGACCACCAGGAAGCGTGCGCCGGGTTCGTCGCTCAGGCTGGGGAGCAGGTCCAGTGCGGAGGCGTCCGCCACGTCCATGGCGACCACGATCGCGTCGGCCTCGCGGATCCTGTGCCGCGGCAGTTCGTGCAGACGGGGGTCCAGGGCGACGAAACCGGCCAGTCCGGCACGTACCAGGGGCGCGGACGCGTGGATCGCCACGCCCACGGTCCCGGTGCGTACCTGCTGGGGCATGGGCCCTCCCGCCTCGCGCCTGTGACCGCCCATGAGGAATGTGGTCGTCCAGATGGTTCCGGGAGGTGATGCTGCCACCTGCGGAGATCGCACAGCCGTACCGAAGGCCCCCGGACCCACAACCGAGGGAAACCTGGCGCGAGCACCCGGCCGCGCTGCCCGAACCGACTCGCCGCCGGCCGGTCCGTGCAAGGCGGCTCGGCGGGCGGCGGACGAGAACTTCCTGTACGGAACGGCAAGGTTCGCGATCACGGCTTCACCGGGGGAGCCGGCCGCACAACGATGGGGTGAGAGCGCGTTCCGACGCACTCCGGCTGCCGGAGCGTGCGTACGGGATGCCGTGCGGCCCGTGACCACTCCTGGCCGCCGCGGGCAACTCCCGGCAACTCCCCACAACGTCCGGCCTTTCTAGCGACAAAGGTAGTCCCATGATCGTGTCCCTCGTCCTGTTCGCGGTGCTCGGCCTGGTGCTGCTCGCAGCCGCCGTCGCACTCGTCCGGCGCAACCGCGGTGCCTCCTCCGGACAGGCCCGTACCGCGGGGCCGGGCGCGGACCGGAAGGTGCTGGAGACCGTCGCCCTGGGTCTGCAGGCCCTGGCCGAGGGACGTGTGCGGGACGCGCGCCGACTGCCCGAGGTGCAGTCGGTCGTCCACTCGGGACAGCGGCTGAGCGTGCGGCTCGCGCAGGCCGACGCGGCGGCCCCCGCACCGTGGACCTCGGACGTCTCGGGCAAGGAGTGGTCGCTGGACCCGGCGAGCCTGCGCGCGGCCGGCACCGCCGGTGGCGGGCCCACGCATCCGTACTCCCTGACCGTCACCCTCGGTCTGCACAGGGGAGACCGGGTGCTGGTCGACCTCGCGCAGTTGCCGGGACCGATCGCCCTGACAGGTGACGACCACGAGGTGCTGAGTCTGGCGCAGGCCGTCATCACCGAAGTCGTCGCGGGACCGGTCGGGCACCTCGCCACGGTCGTCCTGGTGGGTTCGGCGACCACCCCTCCGGTGACCGACGGACTGGGCGCGCGGTCGGCCCGGCTGTACCCCGCGGCCACCCGCAAGGAGGCCCTGGCCCACCGGGAGGCTCCGGCCGACAAGGACAGCGGGAGATCCGTGGGAGCGTCCCGCCGGCTCTTCGTGGTCACCGCCGCCCAGTTCCGCGACGAGAGATGGGCCGACGCCCCGCTGCGCGAGACCGACGCGCTCCTGGTGCTCGGCTGGATCACCGACGCGGAATGGCACATCGCGGTGAACACGGACGGCTCCCTGGACACCGGCCGCCTGGGCGTCCTCGTCGACACCCACACGGCCCGCTTCTCCTGAACCGTCCGACCCGTCCGACCCGTCCGGTCATCGGGCGGTGTCGGGCGCACCGTCCGGCACCAGGCCGCGGTCGGCGAGGCTGCCGTCCAGCCAGGCCGCGGCCAGTTCCGCCCGGGAGCGGCACCCGGTGCGCAGGAACAACTGCGTCAGCCGCCGCTCCACGGTCTTCTCGCTCGACGCCAGCCGCGCGGCGATCTGACGGTTGGTCGCCCCGTCGCTGACCAGTACCGTCAGCCGGACGTCCGCCTCGCTCAACCGGTCCCTGGCCGGCCGCAGTCGCGGCAGCACGAGACTCCGCCGCCGTGCCATGTGCCCTAGCGTCGTACGGGTGGCGCGCCCGATCCCCAGCGACTGCGCGAGGTACGAGGCCTCGGCCAGCCGCCGGTCGGAGTCGTCGCCGATCTCCACCAGGCACAGCCGGCAGAGCAGGCCCATGTACACATCACCCCGCTGGTCCGCCGACCGCAGGGCGTCCAGCGCGCCGTCCACCTCTCCGTGCACCAGCCCGCGCCCAAGAAGCACGGTCTCGCGCGTCATGGCGGAGCCCACTTCCTCGTGCAGCGCCTCCAGTTCGCCCAGCGTCCGCCGCATGGCCTGCGGCATGCCTTCCAGCAGGGCGTACGAGAGGTAGCGCAGCAGCACCTTCTCGATGCCCGACAGCAGCCCGTCCGCGCGAGCCCGCCGTACGTCCTCGCGCGCTCCCTCCAAAGCGTGGGCCGTCTCACCCGCCCAGTACCGCAGACTCATCCTGGCCCAGGCCACGAGCGGATGGGTCACCCCGTCGGGAATCAGCTCAAGCCAGGCCCGGGCGTGTCCCAACTCCCCGCGTGCGCAGTGGATCTCGGCCGCCAGCGCACGGGCGCACTGCGCGGTGGCGGCCTCCGTGCCACGGGTCCGGCTGCGTGCCTCGATCCGGCGGGCGGCCACCAGAGCCTGGTCCCAGTCGCCCTCCAGGTAGGAGCGCACCATGGCGTGGTGGCGCGCGGCGGTGCTGTCCCCCGACCCGGTGTAGCGATCCCCGAGTACGGCGGCCAGGGCGTCGGCGAGATCGGCGTGGGTGGCCGCGTGCCGCAGCCGGTCCATGGTGTGCGCGGTGTCCGCGTCCGGCGGCAGGGCGCCCAGTGTCTTCAGCAGTCCGGCGCGCCCGCCCGAGGCGGCGGCCAGCAGCCGTAGCTCGGCGGGCGAGGGGAGCGGCCCGGATCCGGGCCGGTGGTCGGTGACGGGGTGGCGCGCGGTCGGGCGGGCCTCGCCCTCCGGACGGCGTACGACCCGGCCGATCCCGTACGGACCGGCCAGCGCGGCGAATCGCTCCACGGCGGGCAGGTGATCCGGAACCCCGGTGTCCTCGGTGCCGGAGCCATCGGGGTAACCATCCGGGTAGGGCAACCGGTGTTCGTGCAAGGCCGCGAGGGCCCACACTTCGCTGACGTACACCAACTGGTCCCGGTCCCGGTCCCGGTCCCGGTCCCGGTCCCGGCCTCCGTCCCTGGCTCCGCCGCCCCCGTCCCCGGCTTCGCCCTCGTCTTCGGCTTCGGCTCCGCCCCCGTCCTTGGCGGCCCGCCCGGCCGGTGACGCGTCCAGGCAGGCGAGCAGGGGTTCGCCCAGGGCCAGGGCACCGGGATGGTCGGTGTGGCGCAGGCTCAGCTCGGCGGACTCGTACAGCACACCGGGCGTCCTGCGGTCGTAGGGAGTCAGCCGGCCCAGCGCAGAGGAGTAGGCGCGGACCGAACGCGGCCAGTCGGACCTGGCGTCCGTACGGGCCGCCGCGAGCAGAACGTCCACCGCGAGCACGTCGTTCAACTCGCCCCCGGCGGCGGTCACATGGTCGGCCAGTCGGGGATGGCCGCCCCCTGCCGTCCTCGCGCCGAGCCGGTCGCTCAGCGACCTGGTGATCAGGGCGTGCAAGGACGACACGTCGTGGTGGGTGGGCAGCGCGCGCAGCGCCGCGGCGAGCGCTGGGACGGCGAAGGACGCCCGGCCGTCCTCGTCCACCGTCAGGATCCCGTCCCCGACCAGCGGTGCCAGGGCCCGGTCGACGAGGCCGGCCCGCCGGGGGCCTCCCGGCTTCAGCCGGTGCAGATCGTCGAACCGTATCTCCGCGTGTTCCAGGGCGCGGGCCACCGCGGCGGCCGCGTCCAGATCGGCGGCGTCCGGGGGCTCGCCGGGCCAGCAGAGCCGCCGCAGCTGTGCCACGTCCGTGGTGAGCCGCAGTGTCCGCTCCGGCTCGGTCAGACAGACATGGCCGCCGAGTTCGACGAGGCCTCCGCGCCCGTCCATCGAGTCCAGCACCGACAGCACGGCCTCGGGGGTGCCCGCCATGGGGCCCAGGGCGCGCAGCACCGCCGTCACCAGGGCGGGCTCGACCGGGCGGCCGAGCCCGCGCACCATCAGGGCCTCGACGTCGGCGGGGCGCAGCGGCGGCAGTTCGAGCAACTGGTCGGCCGCCGCGACCAGTTGGGAGGCCCCGCTGTCGTGCGGGTGCAGGGGCCGGCCGGCCATCACCATCGGCACACCCGCGGGGCGGAAGACGCGCAGGAGCAGGCCGAGGGCCGCGGCCGTGGCCGAGGGCAGACGATCGGCGTCGTCGATCAGCAGCGCGAAAGGGGTGTCGCGGGCGGCGTCCGTGAGCGCCTCGCTCAGTACGGCGAGCTGACTCAACTCACCCTGCTGGCCTGTGGGTTGCCGGGATGTACGGCGCGTTCCGCTGACGCGGACCGTGCTCCGGCGGCCGTGGACCCTGGTGAGCGCGCTGTGGACGCCGTCGGCCAGGGCGGCGGCGCCCGGCGTGCTCCCGCCGTCGTGACAGCGCAGCCGCAGGACCTTGGCACCCTCCTCGACGGCCGCTCGCCGAGCCTGTTCCAGTACGGCGGTCTTGCCCGTTCCGGCGGCGCCGGCGACCAGCAGGACGCGTGCCGGGTCACCGGTGGACAGCAGGGTCCGGGTCACCTCCCGGATCTCCCCGTCCCGTCCTGTGACAGGTCCGCCGTCAGCCACGTCCGCGCCTCCTGATCCGGTGCTCGCCGGACGGAAGTGACCAGCGGAAACGGCCACATACAAGCAGCCTCCGGCACATGACCATAATGGCTGTCGCCGGCCGAAGGCCCGGACGAAGGGCCGGCCGGCGGCGCTCTCCACGTGTGGGTGCGTCACCGCCCGCCCGTCACATGTCGTCGAGGAGAGCGCGGTGGACCATGACTGCTCCGTCCGAAACGCCCTGGCTGCTGCACGGGGGCACGGCCGGCAGCCTGGACCGTACGGCCGGTCGACTGGTCGGCCGCGAACAGCAGTTGGACGAGGTCCATGGCCGGCTGAGTGACCCCGACGGGCCGGGCCTGGTGCTCGTCCGCGGTGAACGGGGTGCCGGGCGGACCGAGTTCGTGCACGCCGTCGGTGAACTCCTCCGCGGACAGGGGACGGCCGTGCTCAGCGTGAACTGCGTGCCCGGCGACGGCGTACGGCCGTTTCTGCTGGCGCTGCGGCTGGTCATGGCGCTGGAAGAGCACCGGTCGGCCGGGGCACACCGACGGTCGACGCGGCCGGCCGCCGAAGCCCTGCGCGCGGCCGAGCAGCGTGACGCGACGGCGATGACGGGGCTGCTGCGCGCCGCTCTCACGCAAGCCGTACCCGCGCCCGTATCCGCGCCCGTGCCTGTACCCGCGCCCGTGGTCGTGGTGGTGGACGACCTCCAGCACGCCGACGCCGGTTCGCTGGCCGTGCTCCGGGAGACCGACTTCGCCCGAGTGCCACGCGCGGTCAGGCTGCTGGCCTCGGAAGCGGGACACGGTGGGCCGAGGGCGACCGGGTGGGAGACCGTCGCCGGGACCCACACGCTCGTCCTGTCCCGGCTCGGACCGGAGGAGACCACCACCGTGGTGGCACGCCGGCTGCGGGCCACGCCCGACACGACGCTGGCCCGTCGGGTGCGGGAACTCACCCTGGGGGTCCCCGCCGCGGTCGACGCGCTGCTGACCGGGTGGACGCGGCAGGGCGCGATCAGGGTGGCCGACGGCCACGCCTTCGTCGGGGCGCGCAGAGCGACGCCGGTGCTGGCGGACGACGACCGGTTCATGACGGCACTGGACGCGCTGGGCGAGCCGTGCCGCACGGTGGCCGGGGCCCTGAGCATCCTGTGGCCGCTCGGCGGGCGGGCCGCGCGGCTGATCGCGACGACGACCGGCCTGCCCGCGGACACGGTGAGCGACGCGCTCCGGGCCCTGACCGACGCGGACATCGTCGAAACCCTAGCCCTCCCGGCCCCGGCCGACACGGAGGTCACCAGGTCGCTCCCTGCCCCGGCCGACACGCAGGCTCCCGCCCCCACCCCCGTCTCCCAGGACGCCACCCCGCCCGCCCGGCGGTTTCGGCTACCGGTCGTCGCGCATGCCGTTCGGGAACGGCTCGGGCCGTTGGAGCGCAGCCGGCTGTCCGCCGCCGCGGTGGAGGCGCTGTGGGCGGAGCAGGACGCGGTGAACCCGGAGGGCGCCACCCCGCACCCGCGAAGACCGGCGCTCGCCGCCCTGCCGGACGAGGCGGACGCGGTGGCCTACCTCGCGGACCGCGTCGCGGAGGCCGGATCGCTCGTCGACCTCGACCGCGCGGTCGCCGAACTGACCGCCGCCGCGCAGAGACTGCACCCCGACTCCGAGGGCAGGGGCGTGCTCCGGTGGTGCCGGGCGGCCGGCCACCTCGTCGAGCGGCCGGCCGACCGCGTCGCGGCCCTGCACCGGTACGCCAAGGCCGCCTACAACGCCGGCGACCACCACACCGCCCGGACCATCGCAGAGTCGGTCCTGCGGAACCTGGCGGACGTCCTCGGCCCCCGGGCGCTGCAGGACACCGCCGCCCTCTTCACGGCGGCGACGGCCAACGACCTGGACTGGCGGGCCCTGTCCCGGCTGGCCACGGCACGCTGGTGGGACGAGCTGCGCCTGCCCGAGCTGGCCGCCGTGACCGGCCGGGCCCTCGCGCTGAGCCAGTTGGAGCGGTGGCAGGAGGTGCTGGAGCTGCTGTCACGGACCGAGCCCGTGTGGGCCACCGACGCCCATGCCCGGGCGAAGCCCGCCTACTTCCGGGCCGTGGCGGAACTGGCACTGGGCCGGCCGGAGCGCTTCCGCGAGGCGCTGGCCTTCCCGGAGGCCGCGTACCTCGACACCGGGCATGTCCACGCGCTGGCCACCACCATGTTCGACGAGCTGCTCAGCGGCCGGGACCTGCGCGCGGCCGAGGCCCTGCTGGCCGCGCAGGGGCTGACGGCCGACCTGCTGGCCCCGCGCAGCCTGTTCCTGTGGCGCCATCTCCAGGGCCGCTGGGACGAGGCCCTGGAATCGGCCCGCTGGATGCTGGCGAACAACCAGACGAGCACCCCCGCTGCGGACAGCCATCTGATCCCGGCGCGGACGGCTGCCATCCTGCTGGCCCGGGGCCGCCCCACAAGCGCCCGCCGTCTCCTCGACAGCGTGCGCGGGGACGCCGCGAGCGGTCACGGGGAGGGTCCGCTGGAGTACTCCCTGGACGCCGTCGAGGCGGAGTGCCTGCGGGCCCTCGGTGATCCGGCCGGCGCCGAGAAGGTATTGCGCCGCGGCCTGGACGCGGCGGCGGTCCGCGGCCAGATCGCCGGCACGGACGAGCTGTGGGCCGCGCTCGCCGAGACGCACGCGGACGAAGGACGCACGGGTGAGGCGGCGATGTGCCTGCGACACCTGCGACTGATCTCCGAGCGTACGGGCGACGCGAGGACACGGCTGAGGTATCTGCTCGCGTCGGCTCACGTCCAGCGACAGAACGGCCGGGCCGGTCCCGGCGCCTTCGGCACGGTGCACGGAAACCTGCGCGAGGCGGTCGAGTTGGCCCGCTCCCGCCGTCAGCCGTTCGAGACCGCGGTGACCCTCGTCGCCGCCGCGGACGCCGGCGCCGGCCCGCCCGCGCTGCTGCACGAGGCGTACGAACTGTTCGGCGGGACCGGCGCCGCACTGCCCCGCTTCCACACCAGGACCGCCATGCGCGAGGCCGGAACCACCGTCCCCGGGCGAAGACAGGCCACCGCCGAGAACGAGCAACTGCTCGCGACCCTGATCGCCGAGGGACTCACCAACCGCCAGATCGCCACGGTGCTGCGGCTCAGCGAGGACGCGGTCGCCAACCGCCTGACCCGGCTGTTCGCCCGCACCGGGCTGCGCTCCCGCACCGAAGTGGTCACCGCCGTCCTCACCAACTACCGCGTCCACCGAGGAGCGGCCGAGCAGGACCGGGTACGCACCGAACAGGCCTGAGTACGCACCGAGCAGGACCGGGTACGCACCGAACAGGCCAGGGCCAGGTACACACCGAGCACGCCCGAGTACGGGCCGGGCGGGGGCCGAACGGCGGTTGTTAGCCTTGCGTGTGATCGGATACCCCGTACCCACCCGGACCTCGTGCCGCCGGAGCCCGCGATGAGCGCCGTCGCCTCCTCGCCCCTCGGCGCCGCCACCACCCTCGCCGAACTCACCCGGGACCCCCACGCACGCCTGGCGCGGCTCCGGGCGCACGAGCCCGTGTCCTGGCTGCCCGAGCTGGACGGCTGGCTGGTGACCCGCCGGGACCTGGCGATGAGCGTGATGCGGGACGCCGAGACCTTCACGGTCGACGACCCCCGGTTCTCCACCGCGCAGGTCGTCGGGCCGAGCATGCTGTCCCTGGACGGCGCCCCGCACGCCCGCCACCGTGAGCCCTTCACCGCGCCCTTCCGCCCCCGGGCGGTCCACGACGGCTTCGCCTCGTTCATCGAGGGGGAGAGCGACCGGCTCATCACCGCACTGGCCCCGGCCGGCACCGCCGACCTGCGACGCGCCTTCGCCGGCCCGCTCGCGGTCGCCGTCGTCACCGAGGCGCTCGGGCTGGTCGGCACGAGCACCGCCACGGTCCTGTCCTGGTACGACTCCATCGTGGCGGCGGTCTCCGACATCACCGCCGGACAGCCGGCGGGCCCCGCAGGCACCGCGGCCTACGCCGAACTGCGCGCAGCGGTGGAGGCCACCGTCGCCGACCGGGACGCGGCCTCGCTCCTCGTCTCCGCCGCCGGACGGCTCACCCCGGCGGAGGTGGCGTCCAACGCGGCGGTCCTCATGTTCGGCGGCATCGAGACCACCGAGGGCATGATCACCAACGCGCTGCTGCATCTGCTGAACCACCCCGACCAGCTCGCCCTCGTCCGCGCCGACCCCGGCCTGCTGGACGGCGCGATCGAGGAGTCGCTGCGCCTCGAACCGGGCGCGGCCGTCGTGGACCGGTACGCCACCCGCGACACCGTCCTCGGCCCGGTCACCGTCCGCCGCGGCGACCTGGTCACCGTCTCCCTGGCCGGAGCCAACCGCGACCCCGACGTCTTCCCCGACCCCGACAGGTTCGACGTCCGCCGCGACAACGCGCGCCTCCAGCTGGCCTTCGCCCACGGCCCGCACTACTGCCTCGCCGCCCATCTCGCGCGCCTGGAGACCCGTATCGCCCTGAGGCAGCTCCTCGAACGCCTTCCCGCCCTGCGCCTCGACCCGGACCACCCCACCGCCCCGTACGGACTGGTCTTCCGCAAGCCGCTCAGCCTGCGGGTGCTCTGGGGCAGCCCGCACTGACCGGCCGTCGCTCCGACCGGCCGCCGTCCCCGCTGGTCAGCGGAGTGCGATCGTCCGCCGACGTCGCGCGGCCGGCCCTCCCGCAGTGCATTGCGGCCCGCCCCGAACGGTCCGATGGTGGACGCACGTGCCGGGCTGTGAGGAGGACGGGCGATGACGACTGACAGGGGCGCACCGGACGTCGAGCGGCGGCGACTGGCCGAGGCGGACGAGGGGGTGGCGCCCTGGCGGCGCTGGGGGCCGTATCTGAGCGAGCGGCAGTGGGGCACGGTCCGCGAGGACTACAGCCCCGACGGGGAGGCCTGGGCGTACTTCACCCACGACCAGGCGCGTTCGCGCGCCTACCGGTGGGGCGAGGACGGGATCGCCGGTGTCAGCGACGACAAGCAGCGGCTGTGCTTCGCCCTGGCCCTGTGGAACGGCCGCGACCCGATCCTCAAGGAGCGGATGTTCGGCCTGACCAACAGCGAGGGCAATCACGGCGAGGACGTCAAGGAGTACTACTTCTACCTCGACAGCACCCCCACCCACTCGTACATGAAGTTCCTCTACAAGTACCCGCAGGGGGAGTTCCCCTACGGAGACCTCGTCGCCACCAACCGGGCCCGGGGCCGCAAGGACTTCGAGTACGAGCTGCTGGACACCGGAGTCTTCGACGAGGACCGCTACTTCGACGTGTTCGTCGAGTACGCGAAGGCGGGCCCCGAGGATCTGCTGGTCGAGATCAGCGCGCACAACCGCGGCCCGGACGAGGCCACGCTCCATCTGCTGCCGACCCTGTGGTTCCGGCACACCTGGTCCTGGGCCGGTGGCACCGCCGTGCCGGGTCTGCGGCGGGTGCCCGGCGGCATCCGTGCCGACCACGAGGAGCTGGGCGCCCGCCGGCTGTACTGCGAGACCGACGCCCCCGCGCTGTTCACCGGGAACGAGACCAACGACGAGCGCGTCTTCGGCAGCCCCAACTCCACCCCGTACGTGAAGGACGGCATCGGCCGTCGCGTCGTCCACGGCGACACGGCGGCCGTCAACCCGGCAGGGACCGGCACCAAGGCGGCCCTGCACAGCGTGCTCACCGTGCCCGGCGGCGGGAGCGCCCGCATCCGCCTGCGGCTGACCGACGCTCTGGAACTCGCCGACCCTTGGAGCGAGTTCGACCAGGTGCTGGCGGCCCGCCGGGCCGAGGCCGACACCTTCTACGACGGCGTCGTCCCGGACGGGACGAACGAGGACGAGCGGCGGCTGGTCCGGCAGGCACTGGCCGGGATGCTGTGGAGCAAGCAGTACTACCACCTCGACGTCGAACGCTGGCTGGCCGAACACGGCGTCGACCCGCTCGGCGCCGACCCCCGCCTGCGCAACAGCAGTTGGTACCACATGGTCAACGACGAGATCATGTCGATGCCGGACACCTGGGAGTACCCCTGGTACGCGGCCTGGGACCTCGCCTTCCACACCCTCGCCCTCGCGATGGTCGACATCGGCTTCGCCAAGGGCCAGCTGGACCTGCTCCTGCGCCGCCTCTATCTGCACCCCAACGGCCAGATCCCCGCGTACGAGTGGAACTTCGGCGACGTCAACCCGCCGGTGCACGCCTGGGCGACCCTCTTCGTCTACGAGCTGGAGAAGCAGCGCACCGGACACGGCGACCGCGCCTTCCTGGAGAACGCCTTCCTCAAGCTGATGAAGAACTTCACCTGGTGGCTCAACCGCAAGGACGTCGACGGCAACAACGTCTTCCAGGGGGGCTTCCTCGGCCTCGACAACATCGGCGTCTTCGACCGCAGCGCACCCCTGCCGACCGGCGGCCAGCTCGACCAGGCCGACGGCACCGCCTGGATGGCGCTGTACTGCCAGAACCTCCTGGAGATCGCCATCGAACTGGCCGTCGACAACCCGGTGTACGTGGAGCAGGCGCAGACCCTGTTCGAGCACTTCGCGTGGATCGCGGTCGCCACGAACCGCCTCGGCAGGGACAACGAGAGCCTGTGGGACGAACAGGACGGCTTCTTCTACGACGTCCTGCGGCTGCCCGACGGCCAGGCGATCCGGCTCCGGGTGCGCTCCCTGGTCGGGCTGATCCCCCTCGCCGCGACCAGCGTGGTCGGCGGCTGGGCCGACCAGCGCTTCCCCGAACTGGTCGCGGGGGCCAAGGAGTTCATCGACCGGCACCCCGCCGTGCAGGCCGTCGTGTCCGCACAGCAGACCGCGGGACCCGGGGTGCGCGGACGGCATCTGTTCGCCCTGTTCGGCCCGGACCGGCTCCGGCGCGTCCTGGCCCGCATGCTCGACGAGCAGGAGTTCCTCGGCCCGTACGGCATCCGCTCGCTCTCCCGCCACCACGCCGACCACCCGTACAGCTTCCAGGTGAAAGGGCAGACGTACGGTGTCGGTTATCTGCCCGCCGAGTCCGACTCCGGGATGTTCGGCGGCAATTCCAACTGGCGCGGCCCGGTGTGGTTCCCGGTCAACATCCTGCTGATCCGGGCCCTGCTGAACCTGCACGCGTATCACGGTGAGGAGTTCACCGTGGAGTGCCCGACCGGCTCGGGACGGCGGATGAACCTCTACGAGGTCGCCCGGGAGATCTCCGGCCGGCTCACCGCGACGTTCCTGCGCGGCCCCGACGGGCACCGCCCGGTGCACGGCGCCCAGCCCAAGTTCGCCAAGGACCCGCACTGGAAGGACCTGCTGCTCTTCTACGAGTACTTCCACGGCGACAACGGGGCGGGACTCGGCGCGTCCCACCAGACCGGCTGGACCGGCCTGGCCGCGGTCACCGCGACCCTGTTCCACCAGATCGGCTCCGAGGACTGGGGCGCCCTGCGCGAGGAACCCCTGTCCTGAGACCGGCGTGCACCGGGCCTCACCGGCGGCCCGGTGCCCCCGCGCGCAGCCCGTCCATGACGAAGTCCAGGAGGCGGGCCGCGCGCGACTGCCAGTCCCCGTGGGGGTCGAGCTGCCAGAGCCCGGCGATGGCGAGGAGGAAGTCGTCCTCGGTCACCCCGGGGCGGATGGTGCCCGCCTCCTCGTTCGTGCGCAGCAGCAGGAGCGCCGCGGACGCCACCGGAGTGGGTTCCGGCTTCGCCGGGCCGCCGGGTGCGCTGGTGGCCTGCCGGATCGCGTCCGCCAGCCCTGCCTTGGTCATGGCGAACCGGGCCAGGTGGTCCATCCACTCGCGCAGCGCCCGCTCCGGCTCATGGGTGTGGAGCAGCTCGCACGCGGCGTCGGCGACCTGCTGCATCTCGTGGCGGTAGATCTCCAGGACGAGCGCCTCGCGGTTGGGGAAATTGCGGTAGAACGTGCCCTGCCCGACGCCCGCCTTCTTGGCGATGACACTGAGCGGGGCGTCCGCGCAGAGCGTCAGCTCGGCCACGGCCACTTCCAGGATGCGTTCGCGGTTGCGCTGCGCGTCCGAGCGCAGAGGTGCGTCCTTCTTGTGCCCCACGCGTCCTCCTCGCGGGTTCGTGGCCGAATCCCGTCCTTGCTAAGCGGACAGGTGTCCACTACGTTTTCTCGTGAGCGGACAGTTGTCCGGTTAGGTACACCTTACCGGCGAGCCGTCCTGCCTGGACAGATGGCGGTGGTCGGCCGCGGTCCTGCCTGATTGCATCATGCACGCTTCCGGCCCGCCCCCCGCCTCGCGGGGCGCCACCCCCCACCCGACACCACTCCCGGTCCGTACTCCAACGCCTCTTCGCGTCTCCTACGTCTATAGCGGTTTTCCGTTCCCCCTGCCTGCCGGACCGTCCTCGTAGGACGGCCCGGGAATGTGAAAGAAGGCTGATCATGGCCACAGCGCCCCCGTCGACGTACAGCGCCGTCACGTTGAACATCAACGGCGAGAAGCACGCCCTGACCGTCGACCACCGCACCACCCTGCTCGACGCCCTGCGTGAGCGCCTCGATATGACCGGCACCAAAAAAGGCTGTGACCAGGGGCAATGCGGGGCATGTACCGTCCTGGTCGACAAACGGCGGGCCGTCGCCTGCCTGACCCTGGCGGTGGCGGCCGAGGGCCGGGAGATCACCACCATCGAGGGCGTCGCCGAGGGCGATCAGCTGCACGCCGTACAGCAGGCCTTCCTCGACCTCGACGGCTACCAGTGCGGCTACTGCACACCTGGCCAGATCTGTTCGGCCGTCGCCGTCATCGAGGAGCACGCCGCGGGCTGGCCGAGCGCCGCCACCGAGGACGTACGCCCCGAAGCGGGACCGCCGCCCCTGACCCCCGAAGAGATCCGCGAACGCATGAGCGGGAACCTGTGCCGCTGCGGCGCGTACGTGTCGATCGTGCAGGCGGTCGCCCGCGCGGCCGAGGCCGACGCAGCCGCCCGCGCCGCCCAGGCCGAGCAGGGCACCGAGCACGAAGGGGCAGCGGCATGAAGGAGTTCGGATACCAGCGCGCCCTCGACGTCTCCGGCGCCCTCGCGCTCCTCGACGCCGACCCGGACGCCCGGTTCCTCGGCGGCGGCACCAACCTCGTCGACCTGATGAAGACCGGTGTCGAGCGCCCCGGCCGGCTCGTCGACGTACGCGAGCTGCCGCTGGACCGCATCGAGGCGACCGAGGACGGCGGCCTGCGTATCGGCGCGACCGTCAGCAACAGCGACCTGGCCGCGCACCCCGACGTGCGCCGCCGCTACCCGGCCCTGACCCAGGCGGTCCTCGCCGGCGCCTCCGGGCAGCTGCGCAACATGGCGACCGTCGGCGGAAACCTGCTCCAGCGCACCCGCTGCGGCTACTTCGCCGACGTGACCAAGCCGTGCAACAAGCGCGACCCCGGCAGCGGCTGCCCCGCCATCAAGGGCGAGCACCACAACCACGCCATCCTCGGCGCCTCCGACCACTGCGTGGCCACCCACCCCTCCGACCTCGGAGTGGCGCTCACGGCCTTCGACGCCGTCGTCACCTACGAGACGGCCGACGGACCGGGCGAGCTGCCCCTCACCGACTTCTACCTGCCGGTGGGCGACACCCCGCATCTGGAGACCGCCCTGCCGCCGGGCGCACTGATCACCGGCGTCGTCCTGCCGCCCGCCCCGGTGGCCGCCAACTCCCGCTACCGCAAGGTGCGCGAGCGGGCATCGTACGCCTTCGCGATCGGCTCGATCGCCGCCGCCCTCGACGTGCGGGACGGCGTCGTGCACGAGGTGCGCCTCGCCTTCGGGGCCGTCGCGTCCCGGCCGTGGCGCGCCCGCGCCGCCGAAGCCGCCCTGCTCGGCGGACCCGTCGACGCC
>NZ_JBHWZP010000101.1:0-28427 GCF_042728395.1 Streptomyces sp. NPDC060205 | reverse complement strand
GCCTCGTACTGGACGTACTTGGCTCTGCGCCCGGCACGGCGAGAGCACGCACCTGACGCCGCGCGGCCGCCCTGCGGGCGACGACGGGAATTGTCAGACAGGCCCTAGGCGATACGCCGGCGGTTCGGCGGGTGTCGGCCGCTGCCGGACGGCGTGACTGCGGACGCCGCGGTCGTGGCGCCCCGGACCAGGGCGGGGACCGTCGGGATGGTTGCCCGCGTCCGGCTCGTTGTGAGTCCATGTGCCGCGACCGTGGACACCGCGCCTGGCGTCAGAGTTTCGGCCTGCCCGACCACGGAGCCGTCCCCGCCGGACGTTGCGTCAGCGGCCTCACACCGGGTGGTGACGAAGTCGCCGAGAGCCCGCGCTTTTTGGTTGCCGGGGTCACCGTGGTCCACGGGTTTCCGGGGGCCACGGCCCGGCGGCGGGCCTACGCCTTCTCGCCGCCCCGTCGGTCCGCCAGGCCGCGGATCAGGGAGACGAACGGTGCGACGTGCGAGCTGTAGCTCATGCCGTCGAAGCTGTTCGTCAGTGACAGTCCGTCAGTCATGGCCCGTCCCAGGACAGCCAGCTCCTCGATGAAAGCCTTGTCGCCCGCTGCGTCACCCGGTGCGAAGACAGGTGTCAGGACGTCCACCCATGAAGCGTGGGCGAAGTCGCGGATGCGGCGCACGGTGGCCTTCACGACCTCGTCGTCCTTCTGCGGTCCCACGCTGATCGCCAGCAGAAGGCGGAGGTAGTCGGGCCGCTCGTCGAGGGAGGCGCACGCGGCCGTGAACCAGGCCTCGAACCGGTCGAGGGGTTCGAGGCCGTCGAAGGAGGACGGATGGGCGAACAGCGCGTGCAGCTCGTTGAAGGTGCGGTCGAGCAACGCCGCCAGGACGCCCAGTTTGTTGCCGAAGTGGTAGTAGATGGAGCTGGCGGGCAACCCGGACTGCGCGGAAAGGTCCGAGATGGCCATGCCGTCATACCCTCGACTCGACACGAGGCTACGGGCCGCATCGAGGATGAGATCACGGCTGCTCAACCCGGCAGCGCCCGATACGGAGTTGTTTCCCTTCACCATGGGCCCATGATAGGTGCCGCGCCCTGTGTGGACGGACAGGCGTGCGGCTGGGCGAACCGGTGCCTGCACCGCCTCCTCGGCGGCCGAGGTGTCTCAGCGCAAGAAGCCCTCATAGTTGCGCTGTTGCAGCTGACTCTCGATCTGCC
Source organism: Streptomyces sp. NPDC060205 (assembly GCF_042728395.1). NCBI lineage: Bacteria > Bacillati > Actinomycetota > Actinomycetes > Kitasatosporales > Streptomycetaceae > Streptomyces > Streptomyces sp. NPDC060205. The sequence continues at coordinate 27,215 of NZ_JBHWZP010000101.1, read as the reverse complement.
TCACCGTCTCCAGGCCCACACCGACGATGATCAGAATGCTGGTTCCGCCGAACGGGAAGTTCTGGCCCGCACCCGTCACGGCCAGCGCGATGGTGGGGACGAGAGCGATCAGCCCCAGATACAGCGCGCCCGGCCAGGTGATCCGGGTGAGTACGTAGTGCAGGTACTGGGCGGTCGGCCGCCCGGCTCTGATTCCCGGTATGAAGCCTCCGTACTGCTTCATGTTTCCGGCGACCTCGTCCGGGTTGAAGGTGATCGCGACATAGAAGAACGCGAAGAACACGATCAGCGCGGAGTACGTCGCTATGTAGACCGGGTGATCGCTCTTGGAGAGGTTCTGGGTGACCCAGGCCTTCCACCCTGAGTCGCCCTGCGAGAACTGGGCCACCAGAGAGGGCACGTAGAGAAGTGACGAGGCGAAGATCACTGGGATGACACCCGCCTGGTTCAGCTTCAACGGTATGTAGGTGGAGGTGCCGCCGTAGGAGCGGCGACCGATCATGCGCTTCGCGTACTGCACCGGGATACGGCGCTGGGCCTGTTCCACGAACACCACCAGGCCGACCAGGGCCAGGGCGACGAGGATGACTCCGCCGAACTCGATCCATCCGTCGGCCAGGGTGCCCTGCTTCTTGATCGCCCACAGGGCGGCGGGGGTCGTGGAAGCGATCGATATGAACATCAGGATCGACATGCCGTTTCCGATGCCACGGTCGGTGATCAGCTCGCCGAGCCACATGACGACCGCAGTGCCGGCGGTCATGGTGATGACCATGGTGATGGTCACGAAGACGGAGCGGTCTGGAACGATCAGGTCGGCCGCTGAGCAATTCTGGAACAGCGACCCGTTGCGGGCGGTGGCGACCAGACCGGTGCCCTGAAGAACGGCGAGCGCCACGGTCAGGTACCGCGTGTGCTGGGTGATCTTCGCCGTGCCGGCCTGGCCCTCCTTCTTCAGGGCTTCCAGGCGGGGGATGACCACGGTCAGCAGTTGCAGGATGATGCTGGCGGTGATGTAAGGAAGGACGCCGAGGGCGAAGATGGTGATCTGCAGCAGGGCGCCGCCACTGAAGAGGTTGACCAGCCCGAACAGTCCCTCGCTGCCCGAGGTTTGATCGACGCACTGCTGGACCGCTCGGTAGTTGACGCCAGGGATCGGTACATGGGTGCCTACCCGGTACACGACGATGACGCCGAGAGTGAAGAGCAACCTCCTGCGCAGGTCAGGCGTTTTGAACGCGTGGGCTAGCGCGACGAACACGGTGCCTCCCGCGACCCTACGTGCTGGTGCCGTAATGCGGGTCAGAGATTTTCGAAGTACAGCGGCACGTCGACGACCGCTACCGCTGTGGTGATGGGACCGACCGTCCGAAGAGGAGGGTGGTGTCGGCGCGCGCTGTCCTTTCCCTGCCGCAGCGCCGTGCGACCCGTGGGCCAGGGGTCGAAGGAACGTTCTGCCTCGCAGCATTGTCGAGTTCTGCCGGACGCCTGTCAAGACTGAACGTTCTGTCTGTCCTGTGCGGAGTGGGCGCGGGATGCGCCCGGCGCCGGCCTCGCGGCCCGGAACGTGGTCAGGGCGTGCGGTCTGCCTCCGTGGCGGCCCGGACCAGACCGCTGGACGCGCTGAGTGGTACCTCCCTGATGAACAGGGTGACAAGGAAGGCGATCAGGGCGACCGGGGAGACGTACAGGAAGATGTCGCCGATGCCGTGGCCGTAGGCGCCCTCCAGCCAGGTGCGGACAGGGGTCGGCAGAGCGGCGAGGTCGGGCAGCCGGCCGCTGCCGGACGCCTTCGCGGCGGTGGCCTGGTCCTGCGGACTGAGCCCGGCGATGGTGTCGAGTGCGTGATGCCCGATGCGGGTCGTGAGGACCGAGCCGAGCACCGAGACGCCCACCGCGCCGCCGAGTGAGCGGAAGAAGGTCACGGTGGAGGATGCGGCGCCGAGGTCGCCGGGGGAGACCTGGTTCTGTGTGCACAGCACGAGGTTCTGCAGCGTCATACCGACGCCGAGGCCTATGAGTGCCATGCAGGCGGCCGTGTACAGGTAGGGGGTGTCGTAGCGGAGTGCGCCGAGCAGGGCCAGACCCGCCGTCATCAGAACGCCGCCGGCCAGGAGCCAGCCCTTCCACTTGCCGGTGCGGGTGATGATCCGGCCGGAGACGGTGGAGGAGATGAACAGGCCCGCGATGAGCGGGATCGTCATGATGCCCGACATGGTCGGGGACTCGCCGCGCGCGAGCTGGAAGTACTGGCTGAAGAAGACGGTGCCCGCGAACAGGGCGATACCGACGAACAGAGAGGCCAGTGAGGCGAGGGTGATGGTGGGGTTGCGGAACAGCCGCAGCGGGATGATCGGTTCCGCGGCCCTGGCCTCGACCGCGACGAACAGCAGTGTCAGCACACCGGCCGCGCCGACCAGCGTATATGTCTGCCAGGACAACCAGTTGTACTTGTCGTCGGCGAAGGTGACCCAGATCAGCAGGGTGCATACGGCGGCGGTGACGAGGAAGGCGCCGGCCCAGTCGACCTTCACCTGACGCTTGACCAGCGGCAGGTTCAGTGTGCGTTGCAGCACGACCAGTGCGACGAGGGCGAACGGGATGCCGACGAACAGGCACCAGCGCCAACCGAGCCACGAGGTGTCGGTGATGACGCCGCCGAGCAGCGGGCCGCCGACGGTGGCGACGGCGAAGGTGGCGCCCAGGTAACCGGAGTAACGGCCGCGCTCCCGGGGGGAGATCATCGCGGCGAGCACGACCTGCCCGAGGGCGGACAGGCCACCTCCGCCCAGGCCCTGGATGACCCGGGCGGTGATCAGTGTGGCGGGGTTCTGGGCGAAGCCGGCGACCACGGAGCCGAGGACGAAGATCACCAGTGCCGACTGGACCAGGATCTTCTTGCTGAACTGGTCGGCGAGCTTGCCCCACAGGGGTGTTGACGCGGTCACCGCGAGAAGGGAGGAGGTGACGACCCAGGTGTACGCGCTCTGGCCGCCGCCGAGGTCGCTGATGATCCTGGGCAGGGCGTTGGTGACGACGGTCGAGGACAGGATGGCGCAGAACAGGCCGAGGAGCAGTCCCGACAGGGCGCGCATGATCTGTGCATGCGTCATCGGCTCACCGGTGAATCCTCCCTCGTGGAGGGCGGGTGACTGCGCACCTGCGTTGGGCGTGGTTGTCATGGGCGGGGATTCCTTTACGAGGGCGAGGGGTGTTCTGGGCCGGTGTACGGGCGGCGCCCGGCCGGTGCGTACGACATCGTGCGAGGTGTGTTCGGGACGGCTGGCCGCCGCTGCCGTTGCTTGGGGCAACCATGTGGTCGCGAGATCGCGCCGGACCGTGTGTCGGTAGGCTAGCAGACCTCAAGATAGAACGTTCGGTATTGACAACGTACTCGTGAGAGGCCTAAATAAGAGGACCGAACGTTCTCCCAGGATTCCTTCCGTCGGCATCGCCGAACGTGCTCTCGGGCTGCCCGGCGGCGGCCGTCAGGCCATGGCCGGTGGGCGACGCCTTCGCATGTACGCCAGGAAATCCCGGGAGCCCCGAGAGTGGATGCCTCTCGGACTTCTGACCGACTCTGCAGAAACCATTGGGAAAGAGGACGCTTTGACCTTCCGTCATGAGGTGCATCGTTGTGCCACGGTCACCGGACTGCTCTTCGCCACCGCGCTGCTGACGGCCCCTCAGGCTCTGGCAACCTCCGCCCCTGTGCATACGGATACTTCGCGTGATGCCGTGGAAGCGGCTGAGTCGCTCGGCAGGCTCGGTCCACTGACCGACCTCATCATCGAGCGGCTCCAGATCGGTGACGACGTGGCGGCGTCCAAGTTCGGAACCGACTCGCCCATCGAGGACCCGGTACGTGAGCAGCAGGTGCTGGAACAGGTCCGAGTGAAGGCCGAAGCCCTGGGAGTGAATCCGGATGCGGCGGTCGCCTTCTTCCAGGATCAGATCACGGCGAGCAAGATCGTCCAGAGGGGGTTGTTCGCCCGCTGGACCGCGCACCCCGAGGAAGCTCCTACGACACGTCCTGACCTCGGTCCGATCCGTGAGCGGCTCGATCAGCTGACCACGGAGTTGCTGCGGGAACTCAAGGGCACTGAACAACTGCGTGACAAGCCCGTCGCCTGTGCGGTGCAACTCTCGTTGGCCGCCGGCTCCGGGGCGGCACTGGAGCGACTGGACGCGCTCCACCGCCAGGCGCTGAGGACCGGGACGCACTCCGTGTGCCATTAGAAGGCCGGTCGATCCAGTCCCGTGCTGCGGGGGAACGGGCATCGCTCATTCCCCCGCAGCGCCTGTGCAACGGCGGTCAAGGCGTGGCCAACCCGCGCGCGTGGCCAAGGCTCGTGACGCCGCCCACGGCCGTATGCACGGTGGCCTTGGGCCGGTCGCGGAACGCCGGCAACGACAGGCCCGTACGGAGGTAGAACGTTCGGTCTTGACATTGTGCGACGCGGTCGCCATGATGAAGAGACAGAACATTCAGTCCCGCGGGAAAGGGTGCCCGGTTGTTCGCCGTTGGCGGCAGTTCCGGCACACCACACCATTCGGCGGACCGATGTCATCCCCCTGGTCGAAGCGGCCGGCAGCACAGCGTGCTGAACCCGCTTCACCTCCCGTATCAATCGAAAGGTTCGTTGTGAGCACTGTTGCTGCTGCTCCGTCCGGCGTCGCCGGGACCGCGTCTGCTCTGCGGCGGTTGTACTTCGTCCGGTTCGCGTTTGCGATCGTCTGGGCTGCGGTGCTGCTTCCGATGGCATCGAAGATCAACCCGGCGGTGGCGACGCTTCTCGTGCTGTACCCGCTGTTCGATGTGGGCGCGGCCGTGTACGACGCGAAGGTTTCGAAGGGCACGGGGTCACCTGCGCTGCTGTATGTGAACGTCGCGGTCAGTTCCGCCACGGCGATCGGCCTGGCCGTAGCGAGTGCGTCGGGTATCCCGGCGGTGCTGCGCGTGTGGGGTCTGTGGGCGGTGGTGGCCGGACTGGTCCAGCTGATCGTGGCTGTTCCGCGCCGCAAGATGGGTGGCCAGTGGCCGATGATCCTCAGCGGCGGTATCTCGGTCCTGGCGGGCGGGTCGTTCATCGCCTCGGCCGGCGCCGACGATCCCTCGCTGTCCAGCGCGATCGGCTACGCCATTCCGGGCGCGATCTTCTTCCTCATCTCGGCCCTGCGTCTGGGCCGCGCCTCGAAGGGTGAATGACATGGGCGAGAACGTCTATGACGTCATTGTGATCGGCGCCGGACCGGTGGGAGAGAACGTCGCCGACCGGGTGGTGCAGGGCGGACTGAGTGCCGCCGTCGTCGAGCGCGAACTGGTCGGCGGTGAGTGTTCGTACTGGGCCTGCATGCCGACCAAGGCGCTGCTGCGGAGCACGAGTGTGCTCCGGGCCGCCCGGCGGGTGCCGGGGGCGCGCGAGGCGGTGAGCGGTGAGGTGGATGTCGCGGCCGTGCTGCGCCGTCGGGACTCCTTCGCCTCGCAGTGGAAGGACGACGGACAGGCGTCCTGGCTCAGCTCGGCGGGGATCGCGCTCTATCGCGGTCAGGGACGGATCAGTGGCGAGCGAGCCGTCGAGGTGGCCGCCGAGGACGGTACGACGACGGTGCTGACCGCGCGCCACGCGGTGGTGATCGCGACGGGAACCGCCGCGCTGCTGCCGGACATCGACGGTCTGCGCGAGGCGGCGCCGTGGAGCAGCCGGGAGGCCGCTGCCGCGAGCGAGGTCCCCGGGCGGCTCGCTGTGATCGGCGGCGGTGTGGTGGCCTCGGAGATGGCGACGGCGTTCGCCGGGCTGGGCTCGTCGGTGACGGTACTGGCGCGTGACGGTGTGCTGCCGCTCGCGGAGCCGTTCGCCGGTGAACGGGTCACCGCGGCACTTCGGGAGGCCGGTGTCGACGTGCGTCTCGGCGCGGAGGCCGTGTCCGTGAAGCGCGCCGGTGACGGTGCGGTGCACATCACGCTCGCCACCGGGGACAGCGTCGAGGCCGACGAGGTTCTCGTCGCGATCGGCCGTACGCCCAACACGCAGGACATCGGCCTGGAAGCGGTCGGTCTGAGTCCGGGCTCCTGGCTCGCCGTGGACGACACGCTGCGGGTGATCGGGGAGGCTGGGAAGCCGCAGGCCGACGGCTGGCTGTATGCGGCCGGTGATGTCAACCGGCGTGTGCTGCTGACGCATCAGGGCAAGTACCAGGCTCGCGCCGTCGGTGATGTCATCGTGACGCGCGCCAAGGGCGAAGCGGTCCAGGACGAGCCGTGGGGCAGGCACGTGGCCACCGCGGACGAGCGTGCGGTGCCGCAGGTGGTGTTCACCGAACCGGAGATCGCGTCGGTGGGACTGACCGCTGCTGCCGCCGAGGCGGCCGGCCTGCGAGTCCGTGTCGTCGACCACGACCTGGGCGCTGTCGCGGGCTCGGCTCTGCATGCCGAGGGCTACCAGGGACACGCCCGTATGGTCGTCGACGAGGACCGCAAGGTGATCGTCGGCTTCACCCTCGTCGGCCCCGACGTGGCGGAACTGCTGCATGCCGCGACGATCGCGGTCGTCGGCGAGGTGCCGCTGGATCGCCTCTGGCACGCGGTTCCGGCGTTCCCCACCGTCAGCGAGGTCTGGCTGCGGCTGCTGGAAGCGTACGGGCGCTGACCAACCCGTCCCGTCGTGTCCTACCCGTCCCGTCCCTCCCCGTCACGACCACGACGGGACGGGACGAACGGCCCCACCGGAGGGCGGCGCACGACATGAGCCCAAGACCATCTCACGATGCAACGGAGTGACCTCATGGAACCGGAACTCACGGGTCAGGTCGAGGACGACGACTCGGCAGGGCTCACATCCGGGCGACGAGCGGTGAGTGGCGGTGACAGCGTCTGCGAGGGCAAAGAGATGGAGTTGCTGCACCTCGGGGAGGGCCGTGTCCTTGAGTTCACCGTGCGAGGACCGGAGAACGGGCCGGTCGTTCTCTTCCACCACGGCATGCCGGGTTCCGCGGTGCCGATGGACTCCGTCCTCGACTCGGTAACCGGCCAGGGGTATCGCGTCGTGACCTACTCCCGCCCGGGCTATGGCGCGTCGACCGCGTCCCCGGGGCGCACGGTCGCCGACACCGCAAAGACGTGCCGCCTCCTCATGGATCACCTGGGCGTCCACGAGTACTGGGTGACGGGGTGGTCCGCGGGCGGTCCGTACGCACTGGCCTCCGCCGTTGCCGACTCCGCACGGGTCTCCGGTGTGCTGTTGATCGCCTCGTTCGCACCGTACGACGGCGAAGGACTCGACTTCGTCGACGGCATGGGTGTGCAGAACCATGTCCTTTTCGGAAGCGCGGCCCGCGCGGAGCAGGACCAGCGCGCGATCGTGTCGCAGATGGCAGCGATCGTCCGCGACAGCGATCCTGCCGAGCTAGCGGCCCAAATGGCGAGTCTGCTCCCCAAGGTGGACGCAGCCGAGCTCACCGGCGCCTACGGTGTGGACAACGCCAGGCACATGGACCACGGGCTCGCTGCGGGGGCGGACGGCTGGCTGGACGACCTGCGGGCCCTGACAGCGCCGTGGGGTTTCGACCCGGCCGACATCACCGTTCCCGTCGAGCTGTGGCACGGTGCCCTCGATCAGATGGTGCCGGTCGCGCACGGGCAGTGGCTGACCCGGACGTTGCCGACCGTCCACGCCCATGTCGAGGGCGGCCACGGACACATCTCGCTCGGCGTCGGAAGACTGGGACACAAGCTCGACCGGCTCAGGTCCAGGGCGTCCTGACCACATACCGATCTGACGCGTACCGCGACGTCACGACATGTGGCCGTGCCGGGCGTAACTGGTGAACGGCGGGACCTCACGAGGTGTGCACCTGTCGTGCCGCACGTGACTGCCAAGGACGCGGCCGCAAGTCTCCTTGCGGCACCCTCGATCCCGAGCGCGTAGGGAGCTGTTGTGTCATCCAAGAACGTCGTGGACTACATCATCGTCGGTGGCGGGCCCGCGGGATCGGCATTGGCCCACCAGCTCGGCGCGAATCCGCAGAACCGGGTTCTGGTCATCGAGGCCGGCGGCGGTTTGGACCTGAGTCCACGGCGTTCGGGCGCCGCGGACTTCGTGCGGGCGTCGAGCAGCGGTCCGCAGTACATGAGGCAGTACGCCCACCGGCCGTTCGCAACCGAACGGATGGAACAGCGGCGCTCGGGGCGGGTCATGGACGGTTCGACGACGGCTCACGGCCTGATCTGGGACCGGGGGAGAGGGGCCGACTACGAGTCGTGGGAAGCAGCCGGCGCCGTCGGCTGGAACCGGTCCCGTTTCGAGCAGGCCTTCACCGCCATCGAGAAACACGTCGTCGGTGTCACCGGAGGGGGCGACGCCGAAGGCCCGCAAAGACACGAGGCGCCGGGCCCGCCGGACATGGCGAGCGCATGGTGGATCGACGCTTTGTCGCGGCACGGCATCGAGGCGGCCGAAGACCTGAACGTACGTCACGAGCAGGTCGCCCATGCGTCGCTGTCGACCTGGAACGGCGCCCGCACGAGCGCACCCCGCGCGTTGCTGGGCAAGTACGGCCGACGGTCGAATGTCCGTGTCCGCACACACTGCGAAGTCCGTCGGATCCTTTTCGACGGCACGACCGCGACCGGTGTCGAGGCGAAAACCTCCCGAGGGACGGTCCGGTTCACTGCCCGCCGTGAGGTCGTTCTCTGTGCCGGAACCACGGGGAGCCCTCTGCTGCTCGAACGCAGCGGTGTCGGGGATCCGGAGGTGCTCACCACAGCCGGTGTGCACCTTGTGGCGGCGAATCCGGCGGTCGGCGACAACCTGCGGCAGCGCCGTGGAGCCGTCATGGCGATCCGACTGAACGGTCTGTCAGGTCGTGACCGACAGCCGGTGGTATCGGCCGCGCGACCGTGGTCACCGTTCACGCACCGGATACGGCGATCCAGTGAGCCGCTGGACAGTGGCACCAGGGTCGTGGCAGCGCTGAGTTCGGACCGCGGGGTGCCGGATCCGGACATGACTCTGCTGTTCATACCGACCCCGGTGGCGGCGCGCGACGGAATGCCGGCCGGGACGGACGGCGCGACCGTGGCTTTCTACCCGCATGCGCCCACCAGCTCGGGGACCATCCACATCACAGGGCCGAGCCTTGACGACCCGCCACGGCTCCTGCCGGGTTACCTCTCCACCGGTCATGACAGAGAACTGACCGTCGCGGCCTTTGCCCGAGTGCGTGAGATTCTGGCCACCGAACCGTTCGCCTCCGCCACGACCGAAACGCTGCCCGGACCAGGAGTCGTCGCCACCGCGGACATCCTGCGGTACGTGCTCGACCAGGGGTTCACGGGGAATCACGAGGTCGGAACATGCGCCCTGGGGCCCGCCGGGGTGGTCGACGACGCACTCCAGGTGCGCGGGACCCATCGACTGCGAGTCGCTGACGCGTCGGTGATGCCGACGCTCACCACCGGGGACACGACGGCACCGAGCATGGCGGTCGGCTGGATCGCGGGCGACATCCTTCGGAACGCGAACACACCAGGCAGATAAGGCAGATAAGGCAGATAAGGCAGATACACAAGGCAGATCGAGCAGTCAGACGCGCCTGCCCAGGCCGCCGGGTGCGGCGGCCTGGGCAGGCGCGTCTGACTGCTTCTGACGTCTGCCACCTGACGTCTGCGGCAGGTAGAACGTTCGGTCTTGACAATGCGCAGGACGGTCCCCTTTAATCAAGGGGACCGAACGTTCTCCCTGCTTGTTGGGTGTGTCCCTCATGACTCTGCGTCCCGAGATCCTCTTCTCGGGTGCGGCCCTGGCCGTCGTGGCCGGCGTCGCAGCCGTCCTGCCGGTTGTCGCCCCTCAGCCTGCTCCTGCCCCCGCGGCGGCCGTGGTGAAGCTCGCGGCCGGCGACAGGCTGACCGTGATGCCGGCCCCCGGTACCGAAGCCGACCCGGCGAGTCCGAACGACGTGATGCGGTGGCTGCTGCGGTTCCAGTGACTGCTGCGGGTCGCCATTGAGTGACATGACTCCGGTCGTACGCAATGCAGTTGCCGGTGTCCCACCCGAACGAAGCGTGGACCGTTCGGCTCGGTGCAGCGCCGCTGACAGGCCTCGCCGACCTGCCCTGATCTCCTATTCCTTCAAGGACACATCATGCGAATCCGCATCTCACGTCGCGTCGCCCTCGCGGTCGGCACGCTTGCCCTGCTGGGTGCCGTCACGGCTCCGGGTACGGCGATGGCGACCGGTGGCCGGTCCAACGACACTCCGAAGCCGACCGTCGTTCTCGTGCACGGAGCGTGGGCGGACTCCTCCAGTTGGGCACCCGTCATGGAGAGGCTGCGCAAGGACGGCTATCCCGTGCGGGCCATCGCCAATCCCCTGCAGGGACTCACCGGCGACTCGGCCTACGTTTCCAGCTACCTGGCAAGGATCGACGGCCCCGTGGTCCTGGTCGGCCACTCCTACGGTGGCGCCGTGATCACCAACGCGGCCGCTTCCGACCCCGATGTGAAGGCTCTCGTCTACATCGCCGGATTCATCCCCGCGAAGGGGGAGACGGTGGGTGAACTGGCGGCGAAGTCCTCACCGCCCATCCCTCTGATCTCGACTCCCGTTCCGAACGGTACGGATGTGTCCATCGACCCGGATCACTTCCGGGAAGCTTTCGCCGCCGACGTCGACAGGGACACGGCCGCCGACCTGGCGGCGGCCCAGCGGCCCGCCAACACCAAAGCCGTCACCGACGCCAGTGCGGAGGAGGCGTTCCGCACCGTGCCCTCCTGGAGCCTGATCACTCGTCAGGATCACGCGATCGCTCCCGGCGTGCAGCGCTTCATGTCCGAGCGAGCCGGTTCGCACACCGAGGAAGTCAACGCCTCCCACGCCGTGATGATCAGCCGTCCCGGCGCGGTCACGCACGTGATCGAGGAGGCTGCCCGCAGCACCCGGTGACGAAGCGGCGCGGCCTCGTCGCCCGGACGCCTGGCGAGTGGTCGGACGGTGTCGGGCGGTGGACGCCTGACGGAAATCTAGCCAGCGCACTCCGACGTCTGTAGAGTGAGCGTTACATACAGGCGAAGGTCATGAAACAAGTGCGCGCATCAGCACGCTTTCGCCCAGCTCAGAGGACCGTCAGACAAGTCCTCATCAAGCGTCGCAACGAAGCGAGGTTTCCATGAGCATTCTTGAGCACGTCAAAAACGCGCCAATGAGCCGCGTGCAGATCCAAGCAGTCGTGTTGTGCCTCGGAATGAATCTGCTCGACGGGTTCGACCTCCTGGCAACCTCGTTCGTCGGTCCGGCGATCACTCGTGAATGGGGCCTGTCCCCGTCACAGGTAGGCGTCCTGCTCAGCAGTGGCCTGGCGGGTATGGCGGTCGGGGCGCTCTTCCTCGCCCCGCTCGCCGACCGTGTCGGTCGCCGCCGCCTGACCCTCACCGGTCTGGCGATGGCCTCGGTGGGCATGCTGGGCGCCGCTCTCTCCCAGAACTTCGGCCAGCTCCTCGCCTGCCGGCTGGTGACCGGTGCGGCCGTGGGAGTCATGGCGGCCAGCTTGCCCGTGCTCGCCTCCGAATACGCGAACCACAGACGCAGAGGGCTGGTCGTCGCGCTGATCACGACGGGCTACGGTCTGGGCGCGGTCGCGGCCGGTCTCGCGACGAGCTTTCTGCTCAACCCGTACGGCTGGCGATCGGTGTTCGTGTTCGGAGGCGTCGCCACGGCAGCCCTCTTCGCACTCGGCCTGCGCTTCCTCCCCGAGTCCATGGACTACCTCATCGCGTGCCGCCCCCGGGACGCGATGACCAGACTCAACCGGATCCTCGGCTCCATGGGCCATTCCCCGGTCGACGAACTGCCCCAAAAGGACACGGTGTCGCGGAAGGCGGCGGTCGCATCCTTGTTCCGTGGGCACAACGCCCTGCGCACGGTGCTGATATGGGTCGCTTTCACCGCGGCGATGACGGCTTTCTACTTCGCGAGTTCGTGGACCCCCACTCTGCTGCTGAAGGCCGGCATGTCCAATCAGCAGGGGATCAACGGCGGAGTGCTCTTCAGTCTGGGCGGAGTGATCGGCGCGGTGTCGCTCGGGGTATTGGTGTCCCGATTCGAGCCTCGACGGCTGACCGCCGCCTACTTCTTCGTCGCGGCAATCGCACTCGTACTCTTCTCGATGACGCTCGGCTCCCTGGGCGGTGCACTCGTGGTCGCCGTGCTCGTCGGGTTTCTCCTCAACGGCTCGGTGTCGGGCATCAACGTCATCATTCCGACCCTTTATCCCGCCGGGTCCCGGGCCACGGCGCTCGGCATGGCTGTCGCGGTGAGCAGGCTCGGTGCCGTGCTCGCCCCCCTGCTCGCGGGGTTCCTGCTGGACGCCGGATGGGCTCCCGGTTCCATGTTCCGTGTCTTCGCGATACCGGCCCTTGTCGGTGCGTTCGCGACCGTTCTCCTTCTGCGCGCAGACAGGATTCGCGGCAAAGCGGAAGTCTCGTCGACCACACCCGAAGTTCCCAAAGGTGTGACGGCGTGAAGAGAAAGGGCCTTCCCGGAACGGAGGTCGGCGACCGAATGAGACGTAACGTAAGAGCAATACAGGAGGCGGTCGATGTCGGCCATGTCGAAGAAAGCTGTCCCACCGAATGTGCAGGCGCATGTGAATTCGAATGCGGACGTTGAAACAGGACCCGGCACCGCACTCATCCTGCTGCACGGCGGCGGACCGGGCGTGGACGCCCGGAGCAATTGGGCCACGGTCCGTTCCAGGCTCTCGGCCGCGTTCCCCTGCATCGCTCCCGACCTGCTCGGTTTCGGTACGCACATCTCAGCCGGCGAGGCCGCCGACGGCAGGATCCAGGGACCGCACGCCTGGGCACGGGCAAGGGCCCGGCAGATCCTCTCGGTACTCGACGACCACCAACTGGAACGGGTCCATGTCCTCGGCAACTCGGCCGCCGGCGGAGCCGCGGCACTGGCCCTCATGGCCGAGGCGCCCGAACGGGTCGACCGCGCGGTCCTCATGGGCGGGGCGGGCACCGGACCGCTGCCCCGCGCCATCCCCTTCTACGACCGGCCGACGAGGGAATCCATGCGCGCCACCCTGAGCCGCCTGGTGGCGGACGAAGAAGCCCACCGCGACCACCTCGACGACCTCTCCCTCCTGAGGCTGGAGCAGGCCCTGCGCCCCGGCGCCGAAGAAGCCTTCCGCTCCATGTTCACCGAGGCGGCCGACGGGCCGCCCCCCGTCGACCTCACCACGATCCGCACCCCGGTCCTCGCCCTCCACGGGGAGCTCGACCGGGTCTCACCGGTCGCCGTCTCCGAACGCCTTGTCGAAGCCCTGCCCTCAGGACGCCTCAAGGTCGTGCCGGGAGCCGGCCACTGGATCCACGTCGACCGACCGGACGAGTTCTGCACCCTGGTAGGGGAGTTCCTGACCGCATGAACCGACACAGCCTGCACCAGGGGGACTCGCCCGCTGTCCTCATCGTCGGGGCCGGGCCCGCGGGCCTCACCCTCGCGATCGATCTCGCCCGCCGCGGCGTGCCGTGCCACATCGTGGAGGCGACCGAACACCGAGCCGTCAATCCCCGGTGCAACACGACCTCCGCGCGGTCGATGGAGATCTTCCGACGGCTGGGCCTCGCGGACGAGATCCGGCAGGCCGGTCTCCCCAAGGACTATCCGACATCCATCCAGTACCGGACGACGCTGGTGGGCGAAGAGATCTTCCGTATCGATCTGCCGTCCGCGGGCGACGTGCTGGCCGGCGCCGGCAAGGAGAGCTGGCCCACGCCCGAGCCGCAGCACAGGGTCTCGCAGCTCTACCTGGAACCCGCCCTGGAACGGCACGCGAGCAGCCTGCCCGGGCTGACCATCGAGCGCGGAACACGCCTGGTCGAACTGCGGCAGCACGAGGATCACGTCGAGGCGGCCGTGGACTCCGGCGGCACCACCCGGACGCTTCGCTGCGCCTACGTGGTGGGCTGCGACGGGGCCCACAGCACGGTCCGCCGCCAACTCGGCATTCGCTACGAGGGCGTCGACGCCCTCCAGAACTTCGTCTCGACCTTCGTCCGCTCTCCCGAACTCGGACGACTGGCCGCACGGGACCGCGCGTGGACGTACTGGACCTACGGGCGCCGGATCGCTTCGCTGATCGCCATCGACGGGGGCGACCTGTGGCTCAACCACGTCGCTTTCCCGCCGGACCACGACACCGGCCAGGAGGATCCCGAACAGCTCCTTCGGGAGTCGGTGGGGGCACCCGTCGAGCACGACGTGCTGGGAGTGGTCCGCTGGACCGGTCGCCGCCTCGTCGCCCAGAAGTACGGCACGGGGCGTGTCTTCCTGGCCGGCGACGCCGCCCACATCTGGATCCCCGTCGGCGGGTTCGGGATGAACGCGGGCATCCAGGACGCGGCAACGCTGGGCTGGATGCTGGCCGCGGTCCATCACGGCTGGGCGCCTCCTGACCTGCTGGACGCGTACGAGCTGGAGCGCAAGCCGGTGGGTGAGCAGTTCGCCGGCGCGGTGGGGTCGGCGGCACGCAGTTCGTTCGCGGACTTCTCACCCGACATCCATCTGCCGGGCCCGGAGGGTGAGCGGGCGCGTGCGGAGTTCGCCGGCCGACTCGCGGACACGGAACCCGACCGGTACTCGCCCGACGGCTTCAGTTTCGGTTACCACTACGCCGACTCGCCGCTGGTGATCGGAGGGGAGGACCAGGCAGTGATCACCATGGGCGCCTACCAGGAACGGGCACAGCCCGGCTTTCGGCTCCCGCACGCATGGCTCGACGACGGGCGGTCGGTGCTCGACCTGCTCGGGCCCGAATTCACCCTGCTGCGGACCGACCCCGGCGCCGACGTGCGGCCCTGGACCGACGCGGCGCGTGAGCGGGCGATCCCCCTCACCGTCGTCGACCTTCCCGGGCACTGGTCCGACCGCTATCCCACGGCGCTTCTGCTCGTACGTCCGGACCAGCACGTCGCCTGGATGGGCGACGCGGACGCGGTTCCCGAACGGCTTCTGCACACAGCCACCGGGCGGGTCGCCGCCCACCAGCAGTAGAGATCACCAGGATCACCAGGAGAAGGCACATGTCATACGCACTGGGCATCGACGTGGGCGGCACGTTCACCGACGCCGTCGCCTCGGACGGTGCCGGCCGGATCGTCTCGGCCAAGACACCGACGACTCCGCCACACCGCGAAGTCGGTGTCATGCGCGCGATCGAGGAGATCGCGGGGGAGTTGGGCATCGACATCGGTGAACTGCTCTCGCAGACCGACTACATCGCCCATGGCACGACCGCGTCCATCAACGCTCTGGTCCAGGGGACGGTGGCCGATGTCGGGCTCATCGCCACCAAGGGGCACCGGGACTCGATCTACATCATGAACGCCGAGGGGCGCACGCTCGGACGTTCTGCCCACGAGATCCAGGACACCCTGCGGCAGCGCAAACCCGCGCCGCTGATCCCGAAGCACCGGGCACTTGAGGTCACCGAACGCATCGACCACGCCGGAAAGGTGCTGGTCCCCCTCGACGAGGATGAGGTACGCGATGTCGCACGATCCCTCGTGGACCAGGGCGTCGAGGCGATCGCGGTCTGTCTGCTGTGGTCGTTCAAGAACGCTGCCCACGAGCAGCGCATCCGCGAACTGATCCACGAGATCGCACCGGACATGTACGTGACCCTGTCGTCCGAGGTGAGCCCGCGCATCCGTGAGTTCGCGCGGACCTCCACGACGATCATGAACGCGCAGATCGGGCCGCGGCTGCGCATGTACCTGACCCCCCTGCAGAAGCAGTTGGAGGACCACGGGCTCAAGGGCCCGCTGCTGGTCATGCAGAGCGAGGGCGGCACCATCACGGCCGACCGGGCACCGGAGCACGCCATCACCACGGTCGGATCCGTCCTGTCCGGTGGTGTCATCGGAGGTATGCGCATGGCCGAGCAGCTGGGTCACCGCAATGTCATCACGACCGATGTCGGCGGGACGACCTTCCTGGCAGGGCTGATCGTCGACGGGGAGCCGGTGATGGCGCCGGGTTCCGTCGTCAACCAGTTCCCCATCAACGCCGCGACCATCCGCGTGCACACGATCGGGTCCGGCGGCGGGGCGCTCGCCTCCGTGGACGCCGGCGGCAACCTGAGGCTGGGCCCGCAGAGCGCCGAGGCCGTCCCCGGTCCCGCCTGCTACGGCAACGGCGGAACCCGCCCCACCAACACCGACGCGAACCTGGTCCTCGGCATCCTCAGCCCGCACGGGCTGCTCGGCGGCAGGAAGCCGCTGCGGATGGACCTGGCGCGCGAGGCGATCCGCGAGCACGTGGCCGACCCGCTCGGCCTCACCGTCGAAGAGGCCGCCATCGCCATCCACGAGGTGCAGAACGCGCAGGCGGGCGACCTCCTGCGCCGGTCCGTCGTACAGGCGGGCTACGACCCCCGTGACTTCGTGGCCTACGCCTTCGGCGGTGCCGGACCCGCCCACTGCGCCGGTTACTGCCAGGACCTGGGCGTACGCGAGGTCGTCGTGCCGCTCGGCCCCGTCGCCTCGGCCTTCTCCGCCTACGGGCTCGCGGCCTCGGACATCGTCCTGAGTGCCGAACTCTCCGACCCCTCGTCCTTCCCGGTCGACCACACGGTCCTGGAATCCCACTACGCCCGGCTGGAAGCCGATCTGCAGCGCGCGCTCGACCGGCAGAAGGTGAAGTTCCAGGAAGTGATCATGCAGCGCGAGATCGACCTGCGCTATTCGATGCAGGTCAACGAACTCGCGACCACCATCCCCGACAACGGGTTCACCGAACGCACCGGTGACGAGATCCTGGAACGCTTCGAGGAGCAGTACGAGCGCATCAACGGCAGCGGCGCCGGCTACCGCGAAGCCGGCGTGCAGGCCATCACCTACCGCGCGCGTGCCAAGGCAAGCCTCGACTTCCCCGTCGTACTGCCCGACATCGCACCGGCGAGCAGCTCCGACCCCGCCGAGGCACTGAGGGAGGAACGGCACGTCTGCCTCGACTCGCAGACCGGATACGTGCCCACCCCCGTCTACGACTACGCCCGGCTGCGCGCAGGGCACGAGATCGCCGGTCCGGCGATCGTCGACGTACCGACCACCGTGGTCGTGGTTCCCGCCGGCGTGACCGGCCGTGTCGACCGTCTCGGCAACCTCGTGCTGAGTTACCAGTAGTCACCAGTAAGGACAGCTCTCATGCCATCGAAGATCCCCGGGGCGGACGAGTTCACCAGCCGCCCCCTTCCGCGCGAGGAACTGCTGCGGCAGATCTCTCCCACCCTGCCTCTGCACCAGATCGACGGCGAACAGGCCGACCAGGTCAACGCCCTGACCTACGAAGTCGTCCGGCACCGCCTGTGGGCCATCACCCAGGAGATGGGGGAGACACTGCGGCGGATGTCGGGCTCCCATGTCGTCACCGAGTCCAACGACTTCAACTTCTCCATCTGTGACGAACTCGGCGAGCAGGTCCAGGTCGGCGCCTACAACGTGGGCCTCATCGGATCCATGGACCTGGCCATCGTCTGGACGCTGCGCAACCGCAGTGACAACCCGGGCATCGAAGAGGGCGACATGTTCCTCTGCAACGACCCGTGGATCGGCGGCGGGCTCCACCAGAACGACGCCGCCGTCCTGGCCCCGATCTTCCACGAGGGCAAGCTGTTCGGCTGGACGTCTGCCATCGCCCACCAGGTCGACCTGGGAGGGCCGCGGCCGGGATCCTTCAGCCCGTCCGCGCAGGACGTGTTCGGAGAGGCCGTTCCCACACCGCCGATCAAGGTGGTCCGGGGCGGAGTGCTGCAGCGCGATGTCGCCGACGCCTGGGTCCGCAGGTCACGCCTTCCCCACATGGTGGGCCTCGACCTGCGTGCCAAGATCGCCGCCAACAAGAACGCGGCGGAGCAGATCCTCCGGCTCATCGCCAAGTACGGTGCCGACACCGTCAAGGCCGTGATGCGCCGCATGATGGACGACGCCGAACGCCGGCTGAGGGCCAAGCTGGAAACCCTGCCCGACGGAACCTGGACCGCGATCGGCTACCAGGAACAGTCGCAGACCGGGGACCGGGACCTGCACGCCATCAAGGTCGCGATGACCAAGGAGGCCGACCGGCTGGTCTTCGACTTCCGGGGAACGGCCGAGCAGACCGGCATCATCAACTGCCCCTACCCCGGGCTGCGGGCCGGGATCGTCTTCACCATGCTGCCCCTGCTGGCCGGGACCATCCCCTGGGCGGCGGGCGGGCTGATGCGCTGCTTCGAGATCATCACGGACGAGGACACCATCACCAACGCCTCGTTCCCGGCGGCCGTCGGGAAGGGGCCCTTCGGCCCGGCGTGGGGATCGGGCAACCTGGTCGCCGAGGTCATCGCCAAGATGCTGGACGCCGAACCCGACCACCGCAGCGACGTGCAGTCGATCTGCAACGGCACCACCGACCTGTGCGTGGTGTCCGGCGTCGACGTCCGCGGAGGCGGCAGCAAGGGTTTCGTGTCGCCCATCTTCGACGTCATGGCCGGCGGCTACGGGGCCCAGGTGCACCACGACGGCGTCGACACCGGCGGCCGGCTCATCATCCCTTCCGCGCGGGCACCCGACGTCGAGATGACGGAGTACCTGTACCCCTTGGTCGCCCTGTGGCGACGGGAGCAGACCGACTCCGGCGGGCCGGGCCGGCAGCGGGGCGGAATGAGCGGCTCGGTCTGCTACGTGCAGCATCCGGACCAGAGCGGGACGATGTCCCTGGTCATCTCCGGCACGGGCAAGGTCGCGAACCAGAACGTCGGCCTGGCCGGGGGATACCCCGGCAACTCCCAACTCGACCTGGTGGTACGCGGTATCGGCGCGCCCCAGCTCGCCGGGGCGACGGCGATCCCCGCCGACCTGGACGCGCTCGGCGGTGACATCGAGGTGCTGCCCTGCGAAGGGGAGTCGAACCTCGGCCCGGACGACGCGCTGTATCTGCACTGGCAGGCGGGCGGCGGCTACGGCGACCCGCTGCTCCGCCCGGCCGAGGGCGTCCGTGACGACGTGCTGCAGGTACGGGTGTCCGCGGACGCCGCACGAGACATCTACGGCGTCGCCTTCCACGAGGACGGCGAAGTGGACGTGCGTGCCACCGACGAGATCCGCGCGAAGCTGCGCCACCGCCGCGCCGCCGATGCCGGCCTGCCCGACGCCCGGCTCGAACCGATCGGCACGCCGGACCTGAGTGGGCTGCGCCGGCTCGACGACAACCTCGCGGTCCGGACGTCGTCCGACGGCACCGGCACGGTGGTGTGCGCCCACTGCACCACCGACATCGGACCGCTGGCCGACGGCGTGTTCATCGAGGGGCTGGCCCGCCGCGACCGCGCACCGGCCGAGGCCGGTCCGCACATCTGGCACGACCCGTCGGTCTACGTCGACGCGGACATCGTCTTCCGCCAGCTGTTCTGTCCCGGCTGCCTGACCACGGTCAGCTCCCGAGTCGTACCCGTCGACCATCCGCTGCCCTACGACGACTACAGGCGCTGGGCCTGAGAGCACCAGCAGAAGGAGACAGAACGTGAACCCGCACCACCATTGCCTCTTCATCGGGGGCAAGTGGGTGACCCCCGCGTCCGAGGAAAGGATCACCGTTCTCGACGCGAGCACCGAGGACGTCCTCGGCAGTGTCCCGAACGGCAGCGAAAAGGACATGGACGCGGCCGTGGCCGCCGCACGCGAGGCCTTCGACGATCCGGACGGCTGGGCCGCCTGGGAACCGGCACGGCGGGCGGACGCCCTCTACCGTCTCGCCGAGGCACTGGAGCGACGCGCCGAGGCCATCACCCGTATCGTCAGCGCCCAGAACGGTATGACGATCTCGCTCTCCGAGCAGGTCGAGGGCGCCCTGCCGACCGTCCTGCTGCGCTACTACGCCGATCTCATCCGCGACGACACGGGCGAAGAGGTCCGCGACGGCATGCTCGGCGCGCCCGTCCACGTGCGCCGTGAACCGCTCGGCGTGGTCGCGGCCATCGTCCCCTGGAACGCTCCGCAGCTCCTGTCCGCGACGAAGTACGCGCCCGGCCTGGCCGCGGGATGCACCTTCGTGCTCAAGCCGTCCCCGGAGACCGTGCTCGACGCGGTTCTCTTCGCGGAGGCCGTCGAGGAAGCGGGACTGCCGCCCGGCGTCGTCAACGTCGTCCCGGCCGGCCGAGAAGTCGGCGCGTACCTCGTCTCGCATCCCGGTGTCGACAAGGTCGCCTTCACCGGGTCCACCGGGGCGGGGCGCCAGATCGGCGCGGCGTGCGGCACCCTCCTGCGTCCGGTGACGCTGGAGCTCGGCGGCAAGTCGGCGGCCGTCATCCTCGATGACGTCGACCTCGATTCGGCGATCGCCGAACCGTTCTTCCAGGCGACGCTGCTGGCGAACGGCCAGGCCTGCTTCGCCAGCACCCGCGTACTCGCGCCGCGGAGCCGGTACGACGAGGTCGTGGACGCCGTGTCGTCCCTCGTCGGCGGACTGACGGTCGGAAGCCCGCTGGATCCCACAACGCAGATCGGTCCCATGGCGACCGCGCGCCAGCGTGACCGGGTCGAGGGATTCATCAGGCAGGGCAGGACGGAAGGCGCCCGGCTCGTGGTCGGCGGCTCCCGCCCCGACTTCGAAAAGGGCTTCTTCGTCACACCGACCGTGTTCGCCGACGTGAACAACGCGCAGGTCATCGCGCGCGAGGAGATTTTCGGCCCCGTGCTGTCCGTCATCGCGTACACCGACGAGGACGACGCGGTGCGCATCGCCAACGACTCGGAGTACGGGCTGGGCGGTTCCGTGTGGACGGACGACGACGAGCGCGGTATGCGCGTCGCGCGCCGGATGCAGACGGGAACGGTCGGCCTGAACCACTACACGGTCGACCCGGCGGCACCGTTCGGCGGGATCAAGGCCAGCGGACTGGGCCGGGAATTCGGCCCTGAGGCATTGCGCAACTACCAGCAGGTCAAGTCGATCTACCGGTGAGCCGTTCAGAGTCACATAGCGAGCGTTACAGAGAGGTGGGATCGGCGTGACGAGCATGATGGACGTCGGAGACACGCGACTGGCCTACACCGACGTCGGTGCGGGCAGTCCCATCGTGTGGCTGCACGGCTCGGGTCCGGGCGCCACGGGCATGAGCAACTTCGGCGGCAACCTGGCAGCCTTCGAGGACCACCGCAACATCGTGGTGGACCTCCCCGGCTGGGGACGTTCCACCAGGCCCACGACGGACGAGCCGCTGATCTTCCATGCGGCGGAACGTGTGTGCGACGCGATGACGGCGCTCGGGATCGAACGTGCCCATCTGGTGGGCAACTCCTACGGTGGCGCCGTCGCGATGCGCATGGCCATGCGTCATCCCGAGCGTGTGGAGCGGCTGGTGCTCATGGCTCCGGGAGGCGTCCTGCCCGCCGATGCCCCACCGTGGCCCAAGGGGCTTGAGCACCTCTTCGCCTACATGGCGGACGAGAAGCCCTCACGGCAGGCCATGGCCGAGTTCGTCCGGCTGATGGTGTTCGACGAGGCGCTGGCGACCGAGTCCCTCATCGACGAGCGGTACGAGTCGAGCCTGAGGGCGCACCCCGAGCTGCCGATTCCCCCGAACTTCGGCGATCTGACTCCCGACCTGCATCGTGTCGCCGCTCCCACCCTGCTCGTCTGGGGACGGGAGGACCAGACCGTCCCGCTGGCCTGGGCGTCGAAGATCCTGGAGGGCGTACCCGACGCGGAGTTGCGCGTTCTGCCGCACTGCCGGCACTGGGTGCAGTACGAGCGTGCAGACGAGTTCAACCACATCGTCAGCGAGTTCCTGCGAGGCGGAGCGTCCGCCGCAGTGGAGGGATGAGGCCGTGGGTATCCGCAAACTGGGTTACGTCGGGCTCAACGTCACCGACGTGGACGCCTGGACCAGCCTGCTCGGACACACGCTGGGCATCGGCGTCACCACAGAGAAGTTCGGCACCGACGAGGTCGCCCTCGCCGAACTCGACGTGTTCAAGTACCGCGTGGCTCTCCACCCGTCCACGCAGGACGGTCCACGGGAACTGGGCTGGATCGTCGACACTCCGAGCGAGCTCGACCGACTCACCCAAAGGCTCACCCACGCGGGCTTCACCGTCAGGGACGGCTCGCCGGAGGAGACACGGCTGCGCGGCGCGACCCTGCTGCGCTGGTTCACCGATCCGGTCGGATACCGGGTCGAGCTGGCGGTCGGCGAGACCAAGGCGCGCACCAGTGTCGCGCGCCCGGACGGCACGAGCCCAGGTGCCACTGGCCTCGGCCACTTCGTACTGGCCAGTCCCAAGCTCGACGAACTCCGCGAACTGTACGAGTCCGTGCTGGAGTTCAAGCTGACCGACTACCGCGCCCCCGGTCTGTACTTCTTCCGTTGCAACACGGCCCACCACAGCATCGCGCTCGCGCGCGCGGAGGCGCCGTCGATCCACCACCTTGAGTTCGAGTACGACTCGCTCGACGACGTGGGGCGGGCCTACGACCGTGCCAAGACCAACGGTGCGCCGGTCTCCATCAGTCTCGGCCAGCACATGAACGACAAGGCGATCTCGTTCTACGTGCGGAACCCCAGCGGATTCCACCTGGAGATCGGCTGCGGCGGCATCGAAGTCGGGGACGATTGGGTGCCGCACGACTTCGGTGTCCCGGATGTCTGGGGGCACCACCACGCCAGTGCCAATCCCTTCGCGTCGCCGACGTCATGACGGGCACGCACCGGGGCCCTGACCTGTCCGGTCGCCGCGCCGTCGTCACCGGCGCGGCGAGCGGGATAGGGGAGGCCGTCGCGACTCGGCTGGCGGGGCTCGGAGCGCACGTCGTCGTGTGTGACATCGATGCCGGGGGTGCGGCACGGACGGCTGAGCGGATCGGCGGTGAGGCGCTGGTCGTCGACCTGAGCCGGACCGCGGACCTGGTGGACCTGACCCTGGAAGCGGACATCCTGGTGAACAACGCCGGAGTCCAGCACGTCGCTCCCGTCGAGGAATTCGAGCCCGAGCAGTTCGCGTTCATGCTGCGACTGATGCTGGAGGCACCCTTCCTGCTCAGCCGTGCGGCCCTGCCCCGCATGTACGAGCGGGGCTGGGGCCGGATCGTCCACGTCTCCAGCATCCACGGGCTGCGGGCCAGTCCTTACAAAAGCGCGTACGTCAGCGCCAAGCACGGTCTTGTGGGGTTGTCGAAGGTCATCGCCCTGGAGGGAGCGGCCAAGGGGGTGACCAGCAACTGCGTGTGTCCCGGATATGTGCGAACCCCACTGGTGGAGAAGCAACTGGCGGACCAGGCGGCGGTGCACGGACTGAGTACCGATCAGGTGGTCTCCGACGTCCTGCTGGCGCGATCGGCGCTCAAGCGGTTGATAGAGCCCGAGGAGGTTGCCGGCGCGGTGGCTTTCCTCTGTTCACCGGAGGCGCTGTCCGTCACCGGCACGGAGCTGACCCTCGACGGAGGGTGGAGCGCGGCCTGACAACGACGGCGTCCTGCTTCTGCAGCGCCGGGGTCCGGGGGCGCGACTGCGTCGCTTCGCTCAGCGTCATCGCCGCTGAGCGGGTGAGCCAGCAGGGGAGGGGCGTTGCCGGACATAGCAAAGCCCGAACCGTCGGTTCGGGCTTTGGCCGGTCGGGGTCACGGTGTGGCGGTGGCGCGGGAGGTGAGTTCGGGGATGGTGCGGGCTTTGAGGATGCCTTCGACGCCGTGGAGGAAGGTGTCGGAGATCAGCTTCGGGTCGAAGAGGCAGCCGGCTGCCATGGCGCCGTCGCGGAGCATGATGAAGTGACGCCCCGCGGCCTCGGCCGTCGTCTCACTGGTTTGTGCCAGCAGGTCGGTGACCGTCGTCAGGAACCATTGCCGGTGGGCCAGGACGGTCTGGTGGATCGGATGGGCGGGGTCGGAGTACTCGGCTGCCGCGTTGAGGAAGGCACAGCCGCGGAAGCCGGGCGACTGGATACCGTCGGTGATGGATTTGGCCACCGCCCGGACCTGATCGTTCGGTGAGGGGCTGCTGGCCTGTGCGGCGGCGACCTGTCCCCGTATGGCCTGGTCGGCCTGACCGAGGTAGGCCAGGATGAGGTCTTCCTTGCTCGCGAAGTGCCGGTACAACGTGGCCCGGGTCACCTGCGCCTCCGCGACGATCCGGTCGATGCCGACGGAATGGATGCCCTCGGTGTAGAAGATCCGGGTCGCGGTGTTGAGCAGCCGGGTACGCGCCTCAGACACCACGCCGCTGCCGCCTTCAGTACTCCGGCTCATGCGCTCCCCTACAGAACTCGACGAGATAGAACGTTCCATTTCCACTATAGTACGCCGGGTCGACAAGCGTGGGTGCAGCACACCCACGCTCCGCATGCCGACGCGCATTACTGTCGTCAGCGTGGACAGTGAGAACAAGCTCGGAGACTATCTGCGTGCCCGACGCGCACTCGTCCGGCCGCAGGACGTCGCTCTGCCCGACTACGGTCCGCGGCGCGTTCCAGGACTCCGGCGCGACGAGGTGGCACTGCTCGCGGGTGTGAGCACGGACTACTACATCCGGCTGGAGCAGGGCAGGGAACGACATCCGTCCGATCAGGTGCTGCGGGCGATCGCCGGCGCGCTGCGGCTGGATGACGCCGCCGCCGCGCATCTGTTCCGGCTGGGCCTGCCGGTGTTCGGAGCGAGGTCGGCCACGTCGCTGACCGTCGCCCCGGAACTGGCGCGACTGATGGACGGCATGACGGACGTACCGGCCTTCCTGGTCGGCGCGGCACAGGACATCCTGGGCGCCAACGCGATGGCGCAGGAGCTCTACCGCGGGTTCGCGCGGTACGACAACCTGCTGCGCATGATCTTCCTGGATCCGTATGCCAGGTCCTTCTACGGTGACTGGGACGCCGCTTCCCGGCTCGCGGTGAGCAACCTGCGGGCGTCGTCCTCGCAGTTCCCCGCGGATGAACACATCGAGCGGGTCGTCGGAGAGCTGACCCTGCACAGCCCGGCGTTCGCGAACCTGTGGGCTCGTTACGAGGTGCGTCCCCGGACTCGCGAGGAGAAGCATTTCGTACACCCGCGGGTGGGGGAACTGAGGCTGCACTTCGAAACGTTCGCGGTGGCCAGCGCACCCGGGCAGCACCTGTCCGTCTACAGCGCCGAACCCGGCAGCGCCAGCCACGACGGCCTGGTCCTCCTGCGGCGCCTGGCCGAGCACGCAACTGCTGATTCCGGCGACTCCGACCAGGTGACAGCTCTGGAGGGAGGCGACACCCGATCATGACCACGTCGCTTGCCGGCAGTGTGGGCACCTACGACCACACCGACGGCCGCGGCAGGGTGAGCCGACCCGATGCACGGTTGCCGCGCAGGTCCACACTGCCGGAGTCGTCACCATCCACCCCTCGAAGAAAGCTCGTCGTCCGTGATTCTTCCGTTTGATGAAGCGGGCCGAGGCGAGACGGTCGTGCTGCTGCACGCCCGGCCTGCCGACCGCACGATGTGGCGGGCACACCTTCCCGTGCTCGCCGAAGCCGGCGTCCGGGCCATCGCCGTGGATCTTCCAGGCCACGGGGACGCCGCCGCGCCCCAGCGCAACGAGGTGGCTCCCTGGACCGATGTACTGGAGACACTCGACCACCTCGCGGTCGACCGTTTCACCCTCGCCGGGAACTCACTCGGCGCGTTGGTGGCGCTCCAGATCGCCGCCACAGAGCCCCGTCGTGTGCGGGGATTGGTGTCCATCGGCTACCGTCCGCACGACCTGCCGCCGTCGTCACGCCTGCAGTCCGCATGGGACACGGAGCGCGCCGCGTTGGAGCACGGCGACATAGAAGCCGCCGTGCAGGCCGGTGTCGAGGCCTGGACCTCGCCGAAAGCGTCGGACGCCGTGCGCGAGCAGGCAGCCGTCATGATGCGTAGCCAACTGGTCGCGCGCATCGCGTACGGCGAACCGAAACCGGCGGCGGACCCGCTGCGCAACAGCACGGGTGCCCTGCGCGATCTGCGTCTTCCGGCACTGGTCGGCGTCGGCGAACTCGACATGCCCGACTTCTTCGAGGGCGGAGCGGGCCTGAGCGACGACCTCGGGGCGGGTGAGGTCGCCGTCCTTTCCGACGCCGGGCACCTCGCTCCCTTCGAACAGCCCGCAGCCTTCTGCGCCTTGCTGCTCGACTTCATGGGCCGCCTGCCTGCCCGGACCTAGCCGCGCGCGCCCGGGCGGCCGTGGCGGGTTCACCGGGAAAGGCGCACGGGCGCGGGCGGACCGCGGGCGGTACGTGATCCGCTACGTGCGCGGACGCACTTCGTCAACTGCGGGTGCCGACGCTGGTGGTCTGTCACACGGCCGCGCGGGGCAGCCACGGCCAGCGAGCGTTCGCCTTCCGTGCCGACCGCGCGGGAGATGGCCTGGCCCTCAAGTCGGCTATGTCACAGGTTCTTTTGTCGGAGAAAGAACGTTCTGCCTTGCAAGACCCGTTACACCCATGGCATGCTGCTAGGTAGAAAGATCGTTCTGTATCTCTATGAATGAGGTTCCTGTGACTCTGTCTGTCCTTCGGCGATCAGCGTTCGTCGCTGCCGCCCTCACCGCCGTGGCGGCCGTTTCCATCCCGGTTGCCGGCGCCGCTGTGCATCACGACGACAAGCCCAAGCCGACAGTCGTCTTCGTGCACGGAGCGTTCGCGGACTCCTCCGGGTGGTACGGCGCGATGGACCGCCTGCGCAAGGACGGCTATCCGGTCCGTGCCGCGAGCAACCCGCTGCGTGGTCTCCCCAGCGACGCCGCCTACGTCCGGGACTTCCTCAACAGCATCAAGGGACCGATCATCCTGGCCGGCCACTCGTACGGCGGGGCAGTCATCACCCAGGCGGCCGCGGGCGACCCGGACGTCAAGGCCCTCGTCTACGTGGCGGCCTCGGTGCCGGACGTCGGCGAGTCCCTGGCCGACCTGAAGGCCCACCAGGTCGACAACCCCGCGCCGCCCCTGCCGTTGCAGCAGGTGGCGTTCACCAAGCCGGACGGAACCCGGGGCAGCGACGCCTACATCGACCCGGCCAAGTTCCGCGAGACGTTCGCCGCGGACGTCGATCCGACCCTGGCGGCCGACATGGCGGACACGCAGGAGCCGATCGACATAGCGGCGCTCAACCAGCCCGCCACAGCGGCCGCGTGGAAGACCATCCCCTCGTGGTTCCTGATCGCCAAGCAGGAC